>DATLZJ010000479.1:0-18894 GCA_035574055.1 Caldilineaceae bacterium | reverse complement strand
CCGTTAAAGCTATCTATCACCGCATCGCCCGTACCTGTTGGGTTATCGGGGTGTTGAGGGCCGGAGGCCGCGCCCCACCAGTTGCCGGCGGCGTCTACCTTGAGCGGCTCCTGCTCAGGTACAACCAGAAGCTCAACTGTCTCCACCGTATCGCTGATGCTCAATCCGCTGGCGATGTTCTGGCAGATAATATTGCCGTTGACAAAGGCTGCCGGCGTGAAGGGCTGGGTCACCTGGATACCCTGTGCGTCCGGTGCGACATAGTCAAAGACGCGCGAGCGGAAGCGCACGCCATGTTGCTGGTTGCCCTGGATCAGCGAACTGGCGATGGTGGTGGGGGGATATTGCAGAACAGCCGTCTCATCGAGGGTAGCCGGGGAGACGAGCGACTCATGAAATTCCAGGCTAACCAGGATGCCATTCTCCGCGTTGGAGAGTGCGCTCACGTTGGTGATGGTGAGCGGCTGCTCGGATAGGAGGAACTGGCTGTTGACTTGCTGTTCTGAGACCCCGGTTATTTGACTTTCGTACTCATTCGAGTACTCCAGCTCAATGCCGTTGTCGCCGTTACTGAAAACAGTGGTGTTGGCGATCTGGATCGCCGATTGGCTCAGGGTAGCCGCCTCGACCCCTTGCTCAGTCGGAGCAGGCTCGCCCTCGGCGACTGCTCTCTGCCCATAGTACCGGCATTCCGGGCTAAACTCGATGCCATCCTGCCCATTGTTCTCGGCGTGAGTGTCATGAATTTCAATATCGCCGAACTCGTTGTACAGACAGAAACCGGCGGCAGCGTTGCCGGCCGCGCTGCTGTTGGTAACGGTGATCTCTTCGATGGCGGTCAGGCGGAAGCCGACAGGGTCAGGGACAAAGACCTCCGCGCCCACCTCCCCTTGCGTATCTAAAGAGTCCGGTTCTAAAGACGCCAGTCCGTTTTCGTCGGCGACGCTATTGCTGAGGTGCAGACTGCCCATATAACAGATCGGGCTGCCATATTCTACAGCCGTACCGTCAAAGTAATTGCGGTTGGTCTGGAGCGCGTTCAGCCGCACATCGCGGCCGCTGACGTAGATGTAGACGCCAAACGCTGAATTGTCGTCGGCGGTCACCTGGTCCAGGGACACCTGGTGGAGCGGGTTCGGACAGGAACTGGGCAGGGGAAAGCCCTCCCAGATCTCAATTCCGGAGTAACAGCCGTCACAATCCACACCGTTGCTGTTGGCTTCGGTGTTGGTGATGTGGACGCTGCCCGAGGTTGAAATATAGATACCAGTATCACCGTTGTTGTTGGCAGTGACATGGTCGAGAGTCACCGCGGTCGTTACCGGCTCCCCGTAGGCCAGCAGTGTGATGCCGACTTCTTGGTTGTTGTTGGCCTGGGTGTTGACAACGGTGACGGCCTGCGTGGCGTTCACAATGATCCCGCCCTCGCCGGCGCCGTTGGCGACCACATCCGAGATCAGCACCGTGCCGCTGATGATCGTGGCGCCATAATCGTAGAGGTCAATGCCGTAGCTATCGCCGGAGGTGACATTGAGGCCGATCAGGGCAATGTCGGCGATAAACTCTGTGAAACTGATGTGGATGGCGGCGCCGACGGTGGGGGAGATGAGGACAGTGCCTGGTCCATTCTCGGCAATCAGGGTAATGTCGCCGACGCTGTTCCCCGCGTTCATCAGGGCCAGATCGACGCTCTCACTGTAGAAGCCGCCGGGGGCGGGACAGATATGCACCACGCCTCCTGGGGCCGTATTGTTGACCGCATCTTGGATGGTAAGGTAATTATCGTTAGCCTCGCCACAGTTGACAAAGGTGTCGAGGGACGCGGCCTGCGCCGCCGGCGTCCCGCGGAGGGTAAGCAGGAGCGTCGCCATCAGCAGCGCCGGCGCTCCAAATATAACCCACCAGCCAATACGCCTGCGCCGCGAACCGGCGCGGCCAAGATCAAAAGCAAAACCGAACGGGGGGAAGGTGTCCATCGCGGTCTCCAGGGTGAACGAGAAATGGTTTTGACGAGCTATAGCCTAGCCTTACAACTTACAAGTAGCAGAGTAGAACTAGTAGCAGAGATTGGGTGTGAACCGAAGAGGTCTTGCCGGAAGCTCCGGCGCGCTGTGTTCTGGCGCTAGTATAGCCATCTACGGTCAGAATGACAAACGACAGAACCGGCAGGCATGGGCGGCAAGCGAGGCGCGCCCTGGATTGACAGGGGGTGGGGCGCATGATAGAATGCCGCTCAGAAATGGTCTGACCATTTTGCCCAGGTCTGATGACTGGGCTTGCGTCGCGCAGGGTGGGGTTCCCATCGCTCCACCCACACCCCTAGCTCCCTACCATCCTCAGGTTCTATTTGCCACACAAGGAGGCACTCAATGGACGACGCGCTTCGCTCATCGCCGGCCCAGCGACCGCTCAACCGGCGCCAGTTCCTCGCCCTGACGGGCGGCCTTGCCGGGGCTGCCTACCTGGCTGCCTGTGCGCCCGCGTCCGCTCCCCAAGCGGGCGATACTGGCGCCGCCCCGGCCCCAGAAGGCAGACAACTGGTCTTCTGGGGCCATGACCAGCACCCCATTGATCTGGCCGCCGAGGGCTTTGTTGAAAAGTACCCGGAGATCGAGTGGGTCTCGCCGCACCCCGCCGACCGTGGCGAGAAGATCACCGCCGCCATGGCCGCCGGCAGCGGCGCGCCCGACCTCTACTGGGCCGAAGCAACCGACGCCCAAGACTGGGGCTGCAATGACCTGCTGGTGGACCTGACCACCGAGCTGGAAGGCGAGAAGGACCAATATCACCCGCTCAAGCTCAACGAAACCTTTATCGCCAAGACCGGCAAACATGTCGGTTGGCCCGGCGACATCAGCGTGAGCGGCTGGTATTACCGGGAGGACAAGCTCGCCGAGGCCGGCTTCGGCGACATTGACTTTGAAACGTGGACCTGGAATGACTTCTTCGAGCTTGCGGCGGCCCTCCGGGAACAGGGGATGTACTCCTTCGTTTTCCCGGCGGATGGGTGGAGCGCGCTCTTTATGTTTGCCCTTCACCAATTGGGCGGCACCGCCGTCAGCCAGGACGGCCAGACCATGACCGTCGGCGACGAGAAGGGTATCCAGGCCATGCAGATCGTCAAGCAGCTTTGGGATTCCGGCGGCGGTCTGGATGTAGCCTGGTGGAGTCCCCCCTACTGGGCCGCGCTCAAGGACGGCGAGCTGATTGCCGACTTCGCCGCAGCCTGGGCACGCGGCTTCTGGGAGGCACAGTTGGCTGCCGAGGGCGGCGAGTCCGAATCGGTCGGCCAGTGGCGCATTGCCAAATTCCCCGGCGGCGAGGGCATCAAATACCGCACCGGCGTCTGGGGCGGCGCCCAGTTGGTGACGCCAAAGGCCGCAGCCAATACCGAGGATGCGATCCTCTTTATGCGCTATGCGTTGGGTAGCGTCGAGGGGGCCGCCCGCTGCGGCAACTGGGGCATCATCCCCGCCTACCGCCCCTATTTGGAGTCGCAGGAGTTCCTCAGCATGCGCTCCCCCATCTTCGGCGACTGGCCCTTCAATGAGTTCTGGGCAAGCCAAGAGCAGGAGCTGTCCACCGAGTTCTACCGCCCTGCCGGTTGGGGTCCCATCAATGAGATCGTAGGCAGGGAGATGGTGCCTATCCTCACCGGCGAGTATTCGGTCGAGGAAGGCATGGCGCGCATCGTCGAGCTGGCGACGCCGGACTTCGAGCGCACCAAGTGCGTGTAGCGGCAGAAGGGGGACGCCTCCCTCCTTGCGCCGCGCAACAGGGACGACCGCGGCGCGCCTGAGCGCCTACGGGGCCGGCGTCCGCTAGAAAACGGTCTGCCGGACGCCGGCCCGCGGCCCACGAACAGGAGCAAACGCCATGACCGCAGCAACCATGCCCCGGCCGGTGGCGGTGCGACGCCGCCCTTTGTGGAAAGAGATCTCCCGCCACTGGGTGGACTATCTCTTTATCTCCCCCTTCTTCATCACCTTTGCCGTCTTCAAGCTCTACCCGCTGGTTTGGGCGCTGCAACTGTCGTTCAGCCAATGGCGCGGGTTCGGGCCGATGCGCTATGTCGGTCTGGAAAACTACCGGGTGGTGCTCAACGACCCCTATATCCTCCAGTCGCTGGTCAACACCTTGCAGTTCGCCTATATTCTGCTGCCGACCGGCATCTTCCTTTCGATTGTGCTGGCCGTCTTCCTCAACATCCGCAACCTGCCCGGCAAGGGCGTCTTTCGCACCCTCTATTTCCTGCCTTATGTCACCTCGTCGGTCATCGTCGCCATTGTCTTTACCCAATTGTTCGACGACCATATGGGCTGGGTCAACCGCGGGCTGGAAGTAGTGGGGCTGGAGCCGGTGCGCTGGCTGCGCGGCAACGAGTGGGCAGCCAAGTGGGTCGTGATCATGCTCACTCACTGGGGCGGGTTGGGCTACAATGTGCTGCTCTTCCTGGGCGGGCTACAGGCCATTGACCATGAGCTATATGAAGCGGCGCGCATTGACGGCGCCAACGAGTGGCAAATCTTCTGGCGCATCACCCTGCCGCTGCTCTATCCTATTATCTTCTTCTTGACCGTCATCGCCACCATTGGGCTGATGAACATGTTCAACCAACCCTTTATGCTGACCGATGGCGGGCCGCGCGGGGCGACGACGACACTGATGTTGCGCCTCTATGAGATCGGCATCGGCGGCCAGCGTTACGGCGACGCCTCGGCCTTCGGTTTCCTCATCGGCATCCTCGTCATTGTCATCTCGGTGATCCAGATTCGCATTCTGCGGCGTGAGAGCCATTAATCGCCTACGGAACAGGCCAAGATGGGAGCAAAAATGGGTGCAAGCATGGGAGATAGGATGGCGACGATGGTGGGTGTGCAGCGCCAGGGACGGCGCGAGGCGCGGTGGCGACGACGAATCGGTTTCTGGACAGGCCGCGCCCTGCTCTATGCCTTTCTGGTCCTTTGCGCCATCATCTTCATGTTTCCGTTCTACAGCATGTTTATCGGCTCCTTTATGAGCGACGCCGCGCTCTTCAGCCGAGACCCCCAGTTCTGGCCCAAGAACGGCTTTGACCCAACCTCCTACATCCAGTTGTTCCAGGAGATCGGCTTTGGCCGGCCCCTCTTCAACAGCTTTTATATGGCGCTGGTGCGGACGTTGGGGGTGCTCTTCTTCTGCTCGCTGGCCGGCTTTGTCTTCGCCAAGCGGCGCTTTCCGGGGCGGGACAAGCTGTTCGTCTTTATGTTGATCACCATGATGCTGCCGGGCCAGATCACGCTCATCCCCTGGTATCTGCTCATGGTGCAGACCTTCCAATGGGCGGATACCTACTGGCCCTTCTGGCTGCCGGAGTGGGCTACCGCCTTCGGCATCTTTTGGATGCGCCAGTATATCGCCTCCACCATTCCGGACGAGATGCTAGAGGCGGCCTCGATTGACGGCGCCACGCTCTTCGGCTCATTTGTGCGCATTGTCCTGCCGCTGATTATGCCGGGCATGGCAGTCTTGGGTATCCTGAACTTTGTCGAAGGGTTCAACCAGTTCTTGGGGCCGTTGTTGATCCTGACCGACCCGGAGAAGATCACGGCGCCGCTGGCCTTGGCGAATTTCAAGGGCACCACCGTCATCGCCCCCCGCTACTCGCTGATGTTTGCGGGCAGCGCGCTGGCGACGCTGCCGCTGCTGGTGGTCTTTTTCGCCTTCCAAAAGCAACTGGTGAGCGGGATCATGTCGGGCGCGGTCAAGGGCTAACCACCGAGAATGCTACTCAATCATCAAACACAACTTTGATAGGAGTCATGATGAAGCTTGTTACCTATCAACCCGCCGGCGCTGGGCCACAGTTGGGCGTGCTTGTCGCCAACGAGATGGTTGTGAATCTGCATTTGGCGTCGGGCGGGCGCTTACCCAATGACATGCGCGCCTTTTTGGAGCTGGGCGAGCCGGCGCTGGAGCTGGCGCGTGCTATCGCCGCGCAGGGGGCCGGCCCCGGCGCGGTGCCTCTGGCGAGCGTCAAGCTCCTGGCGCCCATCCCCAACCCCTCCAAGGTGGTCGCGATCGGCCTCAACTACATGGACCATGTGCGCGAGTCGGGCGGCAAGGTGCCGACCCTGGCGACCATGTTCACCAAATACCCCAGCTCCATCATTGGGCCGGGCGATGAAATCCACTGGGACCCGGCGCTGACCAACAAGGTGGACTACGAGGCGGAGCTAGCCGTGGTCATCGGCAAGCGAGCCAGCAAGGTCAAAGAGGAGGACGCCTATGACTATATCGTGGGATATACCAACTGCCATGATGTGAGCGCGCGCGACCTCCAGTTGGAGAAGGGCGACCAGTGGATCATGGGCAAGTCGCTGGATACCTTCTGCCCGCTCGGCCCCTACCTGGTGACCAAAGACGAGATCGCCGACCCCCATAACCTCGCCATCAAGTGCATCGTCAACGGCCAGGCGCTGCAAGACTCCAATACCCGCGAGCTGATCTTCAAGATCCCCTACCTGATCGCCTATCTCAGCCGCGGCATCACGCTCCTGCCCGGCGACGTGATCACCACCGGCACGCCCGATGGCGTGGGCGCCTTCCGCAAGCCGCCGGTCTTCCTCAAGCACGGGGATGTGGTAACGGTCGAGGTCGAGGGATTGGGCCAGCTCACCAACCCCTGTATCGAGGAGCGCAGTGCATGAGCGGCGAGACCTTTATGCTCACCGGCTCTATGGGCTGTATTGGGGCGTGGGCTGCGCGCAACCTCGTGCGAGAGGGAACGCGGGTGGTCGCCACTGATCTGGCGACCGACCCGGCCCGCCCGCGCCTGCTGATGGCCCCAGAGGAGCTGGAGCAGGTGACGTGGGTCAAGCTAGATGTGACCGACCTGCGAGCCGTCAAAGCCGTAGTGGCCGACCACGGCGTCACCCACATCGTGCATCTGGCGGGCTTACAGGTGCCCTTCTGCCGGGCCAATCCCTCGCTGGGGGCGGCGGTCAACGTGGTGGGCACGGTCAACATCTTCGAGGCGGCGCGCGCCCATTGGGGCCAGGTGCAGGGGCTGGCCTATGCCAGCTCGCTGGCCGTGCTGGGGCCGGCAGAGCTGTACCCCGAACGGCCGGTGAAAGATGATGTCATCCCCCACCCGGAAACGCTCTACGGCGTCTACAAGCAGGCCAACGAGGGCACGGCGCGCATTTATTGGCAGGACTGGCAGATTCCCAGCGTTGGGCTGCGCCCTTATATCGTCTATGGGGTAGCCCGCGACCAGGGGATGACCTCGGACATCGCCAAGGCGCTGCTGGCCGTCGCCGCCGGGCGGCCTTACCACATCCGCTTTGGCGGGCCGGTAGGGCTGCAATATGCCGACGATGTGGCCCGCATCTTCATTGACTGCGCCCGATCCGGGCATCAGGGCGCGGCGGCCTGTAACCTGCGCAATGATGTGGTGGAGGTCGGCGACTTTGTGGCGCTGGTCCAGGAGAAGTATCCCGGCGCACAGATCACCTATGCCGCCGATAACCGCCTGCCCTTCCCGTATGATCTCGACGACAGCGGGCTGCGCAGCATTGTGGGCAAGGTCGCCCATACGCCATTGGCCCAGGCGATTGACGAGACGGTGGCAATGTTCCGCCGGCTGCTGGAGGCCGGTCTGGTGGACCTCCAGCAGTTGGAAAGCTAGGCTGGCTAACACTGGAGAGCATGAAACTGGACGGCATGGCAATGGAAAAGACAACCGGGCTGGCGACGGCGCCCTTAGGCAAATCTGGGATCACAGTGCCCATCATGGGCTTTGGCAGCGCGCCGGTGGCGGGCCTCTACCGTCCGTTGGACGATGACGCGGCGATAGAAACCATCCGCTTTGCGCTGGCGCAGGGCATCTTTCTCTTCGATACGGCCCCCCTCTACGGCGCGGGGCGGGCCGAGGCGCTGATTGGCCGGGCGATGGAGGGCGTGCCGCGTGACCACTACCTGATCTCGACCAAGGTCGGGCGGCTGCTCGACCCGGCCCACGGCAGCCTGACCTTCGACTTCAGCCGCGATGGCGTGCTGCGGAGTCTGGAAGGGAGCCTCCAGCGGCTCAAGACCGACCGGGTGGATATCCTGCACATCCATGACCCGGACAATCACCAGGAACAGGCGCTGGCGGAAGCTTTTCCGACGCTGGTCGAGCTGCGCAGCCAGGGGGTCGTGCGCGCCATCGGCGCGGGCATGAACCAGTGGGAGGCGCTGGCGAAGTTTGCCCACTTCGGCGACTTCGACTGCTTTCTACTGGCCGGACGTTACACCCTGCTGGAGCAGGGCGCGTTGCGCTTTCTGGACCTCTGCCGGGAGAAGGGCATCGGCATCCTGCTGGGTGGAGTCTTCAACAGCGGTATCCTGGCGACGGGCGCGGTGCCGGGGGCGCGTCACAACTATCGAGAGGCGCACCAGGATATCCTCACCCGCGTGGCGGCCATCGAGGAGATCTGTGAGCGCCACTGGGTACAGTTGAACGCGGCGGCCCTCCAATTCGCCAAGGCGCATCCCGCGGTCTCGTCTCTGGTCATCGGCGCGGCCTCGCCGGATGAAATTCGCGCCAACCTGGAGGCGCTGGCCGCCCCCATTCCGGCGGCCTTCTGGGCCGAGTTGCGCGCCCAAGGGATGCTTGACCCGGCTGCGCCGCTCCCAAGCACGTGAGGCGCCGGCAGATTGAGGCAGATACTGGACGATTGCAGGTGGGCCAGCCATGAAAACACAAGCGGTTGACTCGCTCTTCGGCACCTTCAAGAAAAGCTCCATCTCCGAGGACATTGTCGCCAACCTGCTCTCACTGATCCGAGAGCGGGAGCTGCGCCCCGGCGACAAGCTCCCGCCCGAACGGGAGCTGGCGGCCATGATGCAGGTGAGCCGGCCTTCGCTGCGCGAGGCGTTGCGGGCCTTGGCGATCATGAACATCATCGAGATCCGCCAGGGCGACGGCACCTATGTCACTTCGCTGGAGCCGAAGCTGCTGATGGCCCACCTGGACTTCGTCTTCGCCCTGACCGATGCCACCTTCCTGGAGCTGTTCGAGGCGCGGCGTATCCTGGAGCCGGGCATTGTCGCCATCGCCGCCACCCGGATCACCGATGAGGAGATTGCGGCCCTGGAGGCGTGTGTCGCCCGCTCCATAGACCTGGTGGACGATCACGAGGCCTTTGCCCAGGCCGACCTGGAGATGCACGAGCGGATCGCCAAGGCGGCGGGCAATACGATCCTAGAGCGGTTCATGGCAAGCTTGAGCCAGTTGGGCAAGGAGAGCCGGCGACGCACAGTGGCGCTGCCTGGCGTGACTCGCCAGTCGGTTCAGGACCATTTGGCGATTGTGGCCGCGCTCAAGCAGAGAGACCCCGCCGCCGCCCAGGCCGCCATGCTTGACCACCTGCGCCATGTGGAACGGGAGTTAAAGCAGCTCACGCCGCGCGGCGCCGGTTGAGCTGCCCCGTCTTCCCCCTTGGATCGCCTAAGTTGACAGGCCCCCTGCCGCGGTTACAATGCGGGTAGACAAGCCGCCTGCCTATGGAGGGGCGCCGTGCGCCGCGCCGCGATTCTTCGGATTCAACGGATATTTGCCACCATCAGCTTTGCCGCATTCCTCGGCATCGCCGTCATTGCAGCGCGCATCTTTGGCATGGAGCTGCCCTGGAACCAGAGGCCGGACACACAAGGGCTGGTGGTCGCCTCTTTCAACCGGCAAGTCGCCTTGATCAGCGGCCATGCCGGCTATGACTCCGGCGCCGTCTGTACCGACGCCGCAGGCAACGTGATTGTCACCGAGGCGGAGGTCAACGCCCAGGTCAGCCAACTGGCTGCCGATCTCTTGCGCCGGGCCGGCGCCGACGTGATTGTGCTGGAGGAATATGACCCCCGTCTCAACAACCTTCAGGCGGATGTGCTGCTCAGTCTCCACGCCGATAGCTGCATCGAGGCCAGCGGTTACAAAGCCGCCTACTATTCCCGCAGCTTCATTCCGGAGACCGAGCAGCGCCTGCTGGCCTGTATTGACCAACACTACGCGGCTGCCACCGGCCTGACCCTTCACTCGGATACCGTTACCCACAATATGACCGAGTATCACGCCTTCCGGCGCATCGCCCGCCAGACGCCTGCCGCCATCCTGGAGCTTGGCTTTCTGGGCGGCGACCAGGCGCTGTTGACGACCGAAGCGGCGCGTGTGGCGCGCGGCGTCGCCGATAGCCTGCTCTGCTTTCTGGAGTCTTCCTAGTGGACAGTTCGGATGGCGCCAATTGTCTCGTCGGGGCGCCCTCTTCTGGCGCCGAAGCATCTCCTGTCCCACATACCGATTTCTCATACCGATTGAATGCCGACCCGAATTGAATGCCGACCCGATAAGACCGATGAGGAGTTATGCCTGTCTCCTTCGCCCTGCGCCCCTTGGACCCTGCCGACCCCGGCCATGTTGAGGCGGCCGTCGCCATCTGGAATGCAGCCTGCGGGCCAGACCTGGCCGTCTCCCGCCGCTTTGTCGCCTATAATCTTCAACCTGCTCATGGCGCCGTGGCCGTCGCCCGCCAAGCCCTGCTCGATGGCCGGCCCGTGGGCTTTGTCACTGCCTCCACCTTTCCGGCAGACGCCACCGTCGCCCCGCCGGCGCTCGGTTGGATAGACGCCATTGCCGTCACGCCGGACGCCCAGGGCCAGGGCATCGGCTCGGCGCTGCTCGCCTGGGCCGAGGAGTGGCTGGCAGCCCAGGGCTGCCAGGCCGCCGCGCTTGGGTCCGGGCTGCGCCCCTTTGTGCCGGGCGTCCCGGTCGAGCTGAACAGCGCCGCTTATTTCAACCGGCGCGGGTATAGGGGGGAGAGCTTGGACTCGCCGGTGGATGAGACCACGTGGGATGTCGCCGCCAACCTGGCGACCTACTCACCGCCGCCCACCCTGCGCCAGATTGACGGCGTCGCTCGCCCGGCGCAGCCTGGCGACCATGAGGCCATCCTCGCCTTCCTCTATCGGGAATTTCCAGGCCGCTGGCGCTATGAATATGAGGAGCACATCCGGATCGGCGGGCGCATCTCCGATTATATGGTGCTCTGGACCGAGCGAGGGGTAGACGGCTGCTGTGTGCTGACCTTCGAGGACTCCGTGCGGCCCATCGAGCGCTTCTATCCCTACCGCCTGCCGCGCCCCTGGGGCCAGCTCGGCTCCATCGGCGTCAGCGCCGACCGGCGCGGCCAGGGCTACGGCGCGGCCCTGCTAGATGCGGGCCTGCGCCGGCTCCACAGCAACGGCGTCAACGGCTGCGTCATAGATTGGACCAATCTGCTGGACTTCTACGGCAAGTTTGGCTTCACCCCCTACCGCCGCTACCTACAGCTTCACCGCCCCTTGTAGCGCCCCTTTACTCTTCTTGCTCACGGTTCATCCCTCAATGCAAGCACGCGCGGCCCGCGCGCCAGACGTAGTCCGGGCCATTGCATCGTTCCCCCGGCAGCAGGTATTGTATACTCTGTGGCAGTGAAGGCTGCCCAGACCGGCTTCGACAGCTTACTTACCGAATAGGAGCATAGATGTTCTTTGATTATGTGCTTTTGGGGACTGCCATCCTGCTGCTCGTCAGCATCGTCTCGAGCAAAGCATCCGGAAGGCTCGGAGTGCCGTCACTGCTGATCTTCCTCATCGTGGGGATGTTAGCCGGGTCAGAGGGGATCGGCGGCATCGAGTTCACCAACGCTGCGCTGGCACAGTGGATAGGCGTTGTCGCCCTCATCTTCATTCTCTTTTCCGGCGGTCTTGACACCATCTGGACGCATGTACGGCCTGTGTTTGCTCAGGGGCTGGTGTTAGCCACCGCTGGCGTTCTCCTGACCTCCTTGCTTGTCGGCGCCTTTGTGACTTACCTGCTGGACCTCACCTGGCTGGAGGGGCTGCTGCTGGGTGCCATTGTCTCCTCGACCGACGCGGCGGCGGTCTTTGCCATCCTGCGCTCGCGCGGGGTGGGGTTGCGCGGCAATCTCAAATCGCTGCTCGAGCTGGAGTCGGGCAGCAACGACCCCATGGCGATCTTTCTCACCACCGCCATGATCAGCTTGATCACCGGCGCATCAGATTCATTTCTTGATCTGGTATTGATGTTCTTCCGGCAGATGGTGCTGGGCGCGGCGGCGGGCTATCTGCTGGGACGGGCGATAGTCTACATCATCAACCATCTGCACCTTGAATATGAGGGGTTATACCCCGTCCTCTCCATCGGGCTGGTGCTGCTGGTCTATAGCGCCACCGCCCTGCTGGGCGGCAATGGCTTTCTGGCCGTCTATCTGGCCGGTCTGGTGATGGGCAACCATATTGTGATCCACCGGCGTAGCCTGATGCGCTTCCACGACGGGCTAGCCTGGCTCATGCAGATCGCCATGTTCCTGACCCTGGGCCTGCTGGTCTTTCCCTCCCAAGTGCTGATGGTGACTGGCAGTGGCTTGCTCATCTCGCTCTTCCTGATGTTTGTAGCGCGGCCGGTGAGTGTGTGGCTGGCCCTGCTCCCCTTCCGCATGCCCTGGCGCGAGGTGACCTTGGTAGGGTGGGTGGGTCTGCGCGGCGCCGTGCCCATTATCCTGGCAACCTATCCCCTGCTGGCAGGTATCGAGCAGGCAAATTTGCTCTTTAATGTTGTCTTTTTCATTGTGTTGACTTCGGTGGTGCTGCAAGGGAGCACCATCCCGGTAGTCGCCCGTTGGCTGCGGGTGGATGCGCCCCTCCAGACGCGACCGCGCCCTCCCCTGGAGTTTGAAGCGACCGACGGCATTCGAGGGGAGCTGGTCGAGGTGGAATTGCCGGAGCAGTCGCCGGTGGCGGGTAAGCGCCTGTTCGAGTTAGGGCTGCCGCGTGGCGCGTTGCTCGTCCTGGTCGGACGGGGGGAGAGCTTCTTAGTGCCCAGTGGCGGAACGGTGCTGGAGCCAAGGGATACCCTCTTTGTGCTGGCCGAGCCGGAAACCCTGGCGGAGGTAAGACAGGTTATACAGCCGGATGCCGAAAGGAATGCACATGGCGGAAGAAATCGTGCTTGACCTATTTCTGATCTGCCTGACGGCCCTTGTTTTTGGGCTGGTGGCCGACCGTCTGCATTTGCCGCCGCCGGTGGGCTATGTCGTGGCCGGGATTGCCATTGGCCCCTACACAGGAGGTCCGACCATCTCCCATCTGCCGCTCATCGGAATTTTGGCCGAGGTAGGACTAGCCCTCTGGCTCTTTATTCTGGGAATCGAGTTCTCGCTCAAGGACCTACACCCCGTCCGCCGCCTCGCCTGGGTCGGCACACCGCTCCAGATGCTATTGAGCGGCGCCTGTGGCTATGCGCTGGCTCTCTGGATGGGCTGGTCAGGGATGGCGGCGCTCTGGTTTAGCGTGCTCGTCTCCCTCTCCAGTGTGGTCATGGCGCCGCGCCTCTTGACAGTGCTATCCCTGCCGGATGAGACGGCTCACCGTCTGATGACGGGTCTGCTGACCGTCCAAAACCTGCTGGTCGTCCCATTGGTCTTGGTCCTGTACACCCTTGGCCGCGGCGAGGGCAATATCTGGGGAGTAGGTGTGGCTGTGACCGAAGGTCTTCTAATCCTGGCCGTCCTGCTGTTCATTGGAACCCAGATCATCCCTCGCATCGTGACCTGGTTTGGCGGGCCATCAGCCGAATTGAGCAACCAGGTTGTGCTTACCTGCGCTGTGCTGATTGGGGTGGGCGCCTATGTGTATGGGTTGCCCTTTGTCTTTGTGGCCTTTGCCATTGGGCTGAGCCTCAGCGGATCCGAGCAACTCTCCCCCATGTTGCGGACCATCCTGCCCTATCGTGCGCTGTTTGGCGTGCTATTCTTTGTATCCATGGGCATGCTGCTCGACATCCACTTTCTACCCGAACATGCCGGCCCCCTGATGGTGGTCGCCGGGTTGAGCATGATTGCGAAAGGAGTCATCCTCTTCCTCATCGTACGGACCTTCGGCTACTCAGCAACCCAAGCGCTGCTCGTTGGGTTGACACTCAGCCAAATAGGTGAACTCGCGTTGATTCTGGTGCGCTTAGGGGCGGAAGTGGGCATCTTCGCGCCCGTGGCCTATACCTTTGGTGTTGCCAGCGTGCTGTTGAGCTTGCTTGTCACCCCGTTCCTCACCGCGCTTTACCCGCCGCTGGCGCGCCGATTCCGGGAGAGGGGAATGGCATCCAGCTAGTCTCAGGCACAAATATCTCGATTCGACAGACCATTCAATGATAGAAGAAGCCGTGATGCCCCATAACCTAGCCTTGCTGACCAATATCACCGTCGCCCTGCTGACAGCATTTATTGGCGGTTACATCGCGCGGCGACTCCGGTTGCCCACGATGGTTGGTTACCTGCTCGCCGGCCTGGCAATCGGACCGTTTACACCCGGCTTTGTAGGTGATATCGTGGACATCAGCCAGCTCGCCGAGATGGGCGTCATCTTTATGATGTTTGGCGTTGGGTTGCACTTCTCTCTAAAGGATCTGTGGGCGGTGCGGCGCATTGCCATCCCAGGCGCTATCTTGCAGATGCTGATCGCCACCGGGCTGGGGTTTGTCCTCACCCAACTGTGGGGATGGTCGGTGAGCGCCGGGCTGGTGCTGGGGCTGGCAATCTCGATTGCCAGCACGGTGGTGCTGCTGCGCGGTCTCATGGACAATGGGCTGCTCAATACCCCGCACGGCCAGGTGGCGGTAGGTTGGCTGGTCCTCGAGGATTTGGCAACGGTCGCCATCCTGGTGCTGCTCCCGGCGCTTTTTGGCAATAATGTCAGCAATCCGTGGCAGAGCGCAGGGGCGGCCATCCTCAAGACAGCGCTGTTTGTCGCCGGGATGCTCTTTATCGGGAAGCAACTCATGCCCTGGCTACTCACCCGTATTGCCTCGACCCGCTCGCGTGAGCTGTTTATCTTAGCCGTTGTAGCACTGGCGCTCGGCACCGCCTTTGGCGCAGCCGAGCTATTTGGCGTCTCATTGGCGCTCGGCGCCTTTCTGGCTGGCGTCGTGATTGGCGAATCGGACGTGAGCCACCAGGTCGGCGCAGAGGTGCTGCCGTTCCGCGAGGTCTTTACCGTGCTCTTCTTTGTCTCGGTAGGCATGCTGGCTAACCCCAGGGCGCTAGCAGCGGAGGCAGGACATGTGCTCGCGCTCATCGCCCTGATTGTAGTCGGCAAGGCGGTGGTGACCCTGCTGCTGGGGCTGGTCCTGCCGGCACCATTGCGCACCATGCTGGTAGTCGCCGTTGGATTGAGCCAGATCGGTGAGTTTTCCTTTTTAGTCGGGCAGGCAAGTCTATCTCTGGGGGTACTAACTCAGGAGCAATATGGCCTAATCTTGGCGGGTGCGCTGCTCTCCATTGTGCTCAACCCGCTGCTCTTCAAGGCAATAACGCCCATCGAACGGCAACTCCGCGCTTTGCTGCGTGGACGTTTCCTCGCGCACGAGGTTGCTGCCCTGGCGCCTGCGCCGCACGAGTTGTCGGGGCATGTAGTCATCGTCGGCTATGGGCGGGTGGGCGAGCACATTGTCGGGGTGCTGGAGCGGCTGGGAGTCCCCCGGCTAGTGATCGAGCAGGATGTCGCCCGCGCCGCCGAGTTCAAGCAACGCGGGGTGCCCACGCTGTTGGGGGATGCAGCCAACTCCGAGATTCTCACCCATGCCGCCCTGCCGGCGGCGCGCGCCTTGGTGGTGACAGTGCCAGACGAGTCGGCGGCCGAGTTGATTGTCATGACGGCGCGTAGGCTGGCTCCAGAGCTGCCGATTATTGCCCGCGCCGCTACACGGCCAGGGGTGCGGCGTCTCGCCCAGCATGGGGCGCAGGATGTGATTCACCCGGAGCTTGAGGGAGGGTTAGAGGTCGTGCGCCATACACTGTTGGTCTTGGGCTATCCCATGAGCCAAGTTCAGCAATATATTGATGCTGTGCGACGTGACGCTTACGACCCAGGCTTACCCCGCCATAAAGACCTGTACCTGCTTGATCAATTGGTGGCAGCAGTGCGCGGGGTCGAGATCGCATGGCGCACAGTACCGGCGGATAGCCCATTGCTTGGCAAAACCCTGGCCGAGGCCAACCTGCGCGCCCGGACAGGCGCATCAATTATTGCCCTTATTCATGACCAGCAAGTGATCGCCAACCCAAGCTCCAATATCAGATTTGCCGAGGGTGATGTAATAGGCTTGATTGGCGACACAGACCAAGTGGCGGCGGCAGAGCAGCTGATTCTACCATCGCTCCCGTCCGATGGTGCTGCACCGTCGCCCCTCCAATTGGAACCCACCTAGCCGCCGTGAAAAGTGTCATAATGAACGAAAAAAGAGGCAGTTCGTAAACAGAAGGGAGCGGCCTTACCGTAGGTGCGGTATTCGGCGCCACTTGTGGCGCGCACGCTCCGGCAAGGCATCACGTACAGCGGTCAATCGCCCAGCTTGGCTTGGTCCGCTGGTGTCCACGTGAATATGGTAGAGATGAAGAAGGGAGGCGCCGGCTCGTTGCCTGAGCGGCGTCTCCCTTCCTGGTTGCAGCCGTGTTGTACACGATAGCGGGCCGGCTATGTAAGCATCTCACCTAACGGCATGATCTCGTGACCACCACCAAGCAGTGCGGCGGCGCTCCGCTTGATGTGCGACCGTGAACACGCGCCGCCATTCAGCCGTGCGGTATTCTACCGCACCTACGGGTTATCACCCGACAGTGTGAACAGAAGCCGTGTTCACGATATTATGGGATATTATGGGATAGAACACGGCGGCCTGGCGCCCTCCCCTCCCTACCCTGTATATAGCGCCTGCATGGGACCCGGACAGCACCAATTGCTGTCGGGGCCGTACCATTTTGCCTGCAATTTCGTCTTTTATTGTTAAGACAGCCGGCTCGCAGCCTGGCGGCTGCGCCGCACTCAAACAATCCAGTAGATAGATAGATATGGACTTCACCCAACTCGATCACCTCTTGCAGGCCGCCGTGCCCACCGTCGCTCCGGCCATCGTCTGTCGTGTCGAACAAGGCGGCCGGCTGCTCTTTGAGGAAGGCTACGGCTGGATCAACCCCATGCTCAAACGCCAGCCGGTGACGCCTGCGACGCTCTTTGACCTGGCTGGACTGACCCAGCTCTTCACCACCACGGCCTGCCTGCGCATGTGGGAGGCCGGGCTGCTCCAGCTCGACCAGCCGGTGGCCCATTTCCTGCCGGCCTTCAGCGGCGCCCGCTATATCGGCGACGGCGAAGACCCGCTGACCAAACAGCCGGCGCCGCCCCCTGCGCCCTGGTTCGACCATCCCTACCCAATTGACGCGGGAGCGATCACCTTTCGCCACCTCTTGACCCACACCTCCGGGCTGCCGGCCTGGCGCAACCTCTATCGCGCCGCGGGCGCGCCCCCCCTGCGGCCCAGCACGCTCCACCGCGCCGAGCTGTTGCGCCGCCAGATGGCCGGGATCGAGACCATCTTGCGCGCCGACTTTGCCTATCCCCCAGGCCAGAGCTATCTCCAGAGCGACCTGGGCATGATCCTGCTCGGCGCGGCGCTGGTGCGCTGCACGGGCGACCTGACTCTGGCCGACACCATCCGCAATTGGGTGACGGGGCCGCTCAACCTAGAGGCCCACTACAACCCGTCCTGTGTGGTGGTGGACCGGGTGGCCCCTACCGAGTTCTGCACCTGGCGGCAGCGGCGGCTCCACGGCGAGGTTCATGATGAAAATGCCGCGGGGATGGGCGGGATTGCCGGCCATGCGGGCCTCTTTGGCTCCGCCGCCGATTTATGTAAGCTGGGCAACCTTTACTTGGCCGGCGGCCTGGCGGCAGGCGGTGGGCGCCTGCTCAGCCGGGCTGTCGTGGAGGAGAGCATCGCCCCCCATGTCGAGACGGTGGCGGAGGGGCTGCCCCTGGCCGAAGCGGTGGGACCACGCGGCGGGCTGCTGACCCTGGCGGGTGGGCTGCGCCAGGGCCTGGGCTGGCGCCTGCGCAACGACCCGGACCCTGTGTGCAGCACGGCCTTTGGCCCACGCAGCTTTGGTCACACCGGCGCTACCGGCGTCTCGCTCTGGTGCGACCCGGACCGAGACCTGGTCGTGGCCTTGCTGACCAACCGCGTCTATCATGGCCGCAACGCCGAGCCGCTGGCCCAGTTGCGTCCGGCCGTCCACGCCGCCGTGGTCAAGGCGCTAGGCGCACGCTGACCTGTGTAAGCGACCCTCGCCCATTGCGCCGGATGATACCGGCTGAGGGCATTACGGAATGTCATCACGGAATGTCATCACGGACTGCTCTCTCGCCCCAAGCCCGCCTGCTGTCCAGCGCGGTGCTATTGCTGGCCTTTGCCCTGCGCCTGTGGGCAATTGACGCCCGCTCGCTCTGGTTCGACGAGGCGTATGAGTATTGGTCTGCCGTTGTCCCGCCCGGCGCCTTGCCCGCCACTGTGATGACCTCCTTTCAGCCTCCCCTCTACAGCTACCTGCTGCATATCTGGCTCCGGTTTGGCGACCATGCCGTCTGGCTGCGCTGGCTGTCGGTGGCCTTTAGCCTGGTGGGGGTGGCCGGCATGGTGCGATTGGGGCGCCGCTGGCTAGGCGTGCGCGGCGCGGCGATCGCGGGGCTGGTGTGGGCGACGCTGCCGCCCCAGGTCAAATATGCGCAAGAGGTAGCCGAGTATGCGCTGCTGAGTGCTTTGCTGGTCTGGCTGCTGGCCGCGCTGGCACAAGCTGTGGATGCAGGGCGCTGGCGAGACTGGATGGGTTGGGGCCTAGCAGCCGCGCTCGCCGTGTACAGCCACTATGGCGCAGCAGTGGTCGTCTTGGCGCTCTCGCTCACCCTCTTTGTACAGCACGCGTGGCAGCGCCGGACGGCTGCCCTCGTCAAGCAGGGGGCCGTGTCCCTCGGCGCGCTGCTCCTGGGCATCCCCTT
>DATLZJ010000478.1:0-3689 GCA_035574055.1 Caldilineaceae bacterium | reverse complement strand
CAAGCTGCGCCGCTGGGGCGATGAAGGGGTGCTGTTGCTGCTGGCCGACAGCACCAACGTCGAGCGCGAGGGCACCACACCCAGCGAACGCACCGTCGAGACCATGCTTGAACGGGCCTTCAGCCAGGCCAAAGGGCGCGTCTTGCTGGCAACCTTTGCCAGCAACCTGGGCCGCGTCCAGCAGATCATCAACGTCGCCCGCCGCCATGGTCGCCGGGTGGGCGTGGTCGGCCGCTCGATGGTCAACAACGTGAAGATCGCCATCCAGCTCGGCTACCTCGACATCAAGCAGGAGGAGCTGCTGACGGCCCAAGAGATGGAAAGCCTGCCCGCGCATGAGGTGGTGATCATTGCCACCGGCAGCCAGGGCGAGCCGACCAGCGCGATGGTGCGCATGAGCCTCAACGACCACCGGCAGATCACCCTGCGCGAGGGCGATACTGTCATCATGAGCGCCATGCCCATCCCCGGCAATGAGGAGCTTTTCAACCGCACGGTAGATAACCTCTTCCGCCAGGGCGCCGATGTGCTCTACCATGAGCTAGGGGATGTGCATGTCAGCGGCCACGGCGGACGCGAGGACTACGAGCACATGCTGGAGTTGACCCGGCCCAAGTACTTTATCCCGGTCCACGGTGAATACCGCCATCTCGTCCTCCACTGCCGGCTGGCCGAGAAGAAGGGCGTCCCTAAAGACCACATCTTTGTCATCGAGGACGGCCAGGTCGTCGAGTTCGGATACTTTGGCGAGAGCGAGACCATCACGGCCCGGATGGGGGACCCCGTCGCCGCCGGCCATGTCTTTGTGGACGGGCTGGGCATCGGCGATGTCGGCAACGTGGTGCTGCGCGACCGGCGCCATCTCAGCCAGAACGGCTTCATCGTCTGTATTCTGGCGCTGGACGAGTACGACGGCGACATCCTCTATGGGCCTGAGATCATCAGCCGGGGCTTTGTCTACATGCGAGAGAACGAAGACCTGATCAAACGCGCTCAGGAGGTGGTGCTCAAGACCATCAAAAAGCGCGCACCCCAACAGGTGCTGGAGGAGAAGATCAAGGACGCGCTCGCCAACTTCACCTTCAAGGAAATTGGCCGTCGCCCGATGGTGCTCCCACTCGTCATGGAGGTGTAGAGCCGGCCATCGCGCGCAAGCCTACGCACGTCTATGCAGTTGCCGGCCGCCGCAGCCATTTGCTGCGGCGGCCTCTCTTTATGTACCTGGATGGGATGTACCGGGCTGGGCCATCTCGATGGTGGGACGAAGCCTTGCGAGCGTGTCATGGCGATGGTATACTTTTCCTGAACGTTTGTTCGGTCTTGTTCATCATCAGGGGTCTATGGCAGCCAAGCGCCGCTCCCGTAAACGCACAACCAATCCGGTTGACCAAATGCTCGCCGTGGCCGCCCGCCCCGAGGTCTTGGGGCTGCTGCTGGTCCTGCTTTCGGTCTTTACCCTGCTCAGCCTGATCACCGGTATCACCGGCAGCCGCGGCGAAATCACCGATCTCTGGATCGGCTGGCTTATTCAGCTAGTCGGCTTGGGCGTCTGGGGGCTACCACTGGTGACGGGCGTGCTGGGCCTCTGGATCGTCATCCGCGCCATTGAACAGATGCCCGACCTCCCCTGGCAGCGCCCGACGGGCCTGGCCCTGCTCTTTCTCGCCTATGTCATCGGCGCAGCGCTGCTGGTCAACCATGACCCCATAGGAGCCGGCGGGTTGCTGGGCGCATACCTGGCCGGTCTGCTGGTGGAGTCGGTGGGCCTGTGGGCCGCCTGGTCCACCGTTACCTTCCTCGGCGTCATCGGCGTGGTGCTGCTCACCGACCGCCTCTTGCTGGACGCCGCGCAGGAAGGGGCCTTGCTCCTGCAAGAATGGCTGGACAGCCTGCGTTACCGGCGCCAGACAACCCTGATCCGGCCTGCGCTGCCCATTCCTTCCGGCGAGGTGCCTTGGTGGAAGCGATTGCGGGACCGGCTCGCGCCCAAACGCCCGCGGTTGCCGCCAGAACCGCCCAGCCTGGTCCGGCCTGTGCCCAGACTGCCGTCTGTGGCGCCAGCGCGCACGCCGCCGGCGCCGCCTCAACCCGCCGCTTCCCCTGCCAACCTGACTGCCTTGCGCCTGGGACGCGCCGAGGGGGACATCTTGACCCCGCGCATTGTCGGCGGCGCACAGGAGTGGCGGCTGCCCCGCCTGAGCGACATGCTCAACGACTGGGAGCGCCAGGTGGATGGCGATGACCTGATCCGCAAGCAGGGCCGGCTGATCCAGGAGACCCTCGCCCTCTTCGGTGTGCCCGCCGACTTCGAGGGAGCCTACAAGGGACCCTCCGTCACCCAATACTTGATCAAGCCCGGCTATATCGAGCGCACCCTGCGCGGCGAGACGCAGCGGGTAAAGGTCAAGGTCAGCAAGATCGCGGCGCTTGCCAACGACCTGGCCTTGGCCCTGGCCGCGCCCAGCGTGCGCATCGAGGCGCCCATCCCCGGCACGAGCTATGTCGGCGTCGAGGTCCCCAATCAAGAGTCCAATGTGGTGGGCCTCAAGGAACTGATGGAGAGCGAAGCCTTTCAGAACATGAAGGGCAAGTTGCGCATTGCCTTGGGCGAGGATGTCAAGGGGCAGCCTATTGTCGCAGACCTGGCGAAGATGCCGCACCTGCTGATCGCCGGCGCGACCGGCTCCGGCAAATCGGTCTGTATCAACTCGATCATCACCTGTCTGCTGCTCACCCACACGCCGGACACCCTGCGCCTGCTCATGGTGGACCCCAAGATGGTGGAATTGAGCGTCTACAACGGCGTGCCTCACCTTCTCAGCCCGGTGGTGACCGAGGTGGACCGCGCAGCCGGGGTGCTCTTCTGGGCAGTCAAGGAAATGGAGCGGCGTTACCAGCTCTTCAGCAAGGCCAATGCCCGTGACCTGGAGCGATACAACGCCTATCTCGCCAAGCGCAATGAGAAGCCGCTCCCCTACATCGTCGTGGTGGTAGACGAGATGGCCGATCTGATGATGGCTGCGCCGGAGGAGGTGGAAAAGCATATCTGCCGCCTGGCGCAGATGGCGCGCGCCGTCGGCATCCACCTGATTATCGCCACCCAGCGCCCATCGGTGGATGTGATCACCGGCCTGATCAAGGCCAATTTTCCGGCCCGCATCGCCTTTGCCGTCACCAGCCAGGTGGACAGCCGGGTGATCCTGGATATTCCGGGGGCCGAACGGCTCTTGGGGCGCGGCGATATGCTCTTTATGGCGCCCGACGCCAGCAAGCTGGAGCGCGTCCAGGGCACCTGGGTCCACGATGACGAGATCAACCGCGTGATCCGCTACTGGAAGGGCATTCGCAGCCTGGAAGATGCCTTGCCCGTCGGCCTCGGCGCAGCGGACCCGGATGCGCAGCAGCCTCCTGTCGCATCCGGCGAGGATGAGGATGGCGTGATGTCGCCGCTTCCCTCCTTGCCGGCAGGCGATCCGGCAGAAGGGCCGATCCAGCCCCCGCTCTTTGCCCAAATTGAGCAGCTCAAGGCCCACGACGCCCGCGACGAGTTGTTCGACCAGGCCGTGCAGGTGGTCAGGGCGGCAGGCCGCGGCTCGGTCAGCCTGCTCCAGCGCAAGCTGCGGATCGGGTATAGCCGGGCCAGCCGATTGGTGGATCAGCTCGAAGAGGCGGGCATCCTTGGCCCGGAC
>DATLZJ010000477.1:0-28393 GCA_035574055.1 Caldilineaceae bacterium | reverse complement strand
CGGCCGAGCTGACGCCGGGCGCAACGGCCACCATCACCCTGGCGCTGGAGGCGCGCGCGCCGGTGGCCCAAGACTACTCGATCTTTGTGCATCTGATTGACGCCGATGGGTTGACCGCGGCGCAGGTGGATACCATGCCCTGCGGCGGGTTGGCCCCCACCAGCCAATGGCGCGCCGGCGAGCGGCGGGTCGAGCAGCTTCAGGTCACCCTGCCGCCGACGGCCTACACCCCTACCGCCGGCCACTGGGCGGTGGGGCTGTATGACGCCTATGCGCCCGATCAGCCGCGGCTGCCCCTGCGCTTGGTCCGGGGGGAGGCGACGGTGCTGGACAACGCGCTGCGCTTTGGCGCGGTCGCCCTCCAGACGCCGCCGGGCGCAACGCCCAACCCTGTCTATGTTGCCTTTGCGGACAATGTGACGCTGGCCGGGTATGCGTTCAACCGCCGGCGCTTGCAGCCTGGCGACACCCTAGAGGTGACGCTCTACTGGCAGGCGCGGGGACCGGTGGCCGCCGATTATACGACCTTTGTCCACCTGCTGGATGAGGGCTATCAGATGCTCGGCGGCCATGACGGCCAGCCTGACCCGCCGACAATGGCCTGGGCGGCAGGACAGATTGTCGAGGACCGGCACGCCTTTGCCCTGCCGCCGGAGACGCCGCCCGGCCTTTATCAGATCGAGCTGGGCCTCTATACCCGGCCCGACTTCGACCGCCTGGCGCTGCTCACCGCGGAGGGGGCGGAGGGAGCCGACCGGCTGCTGCTGGGACCGCTGGAAGTGGCGGCGGCAGATGCTCCATGAGCAGGTAAGGTGGCGTCCACCCGCTGCTTGACTGCCTCGGCAAAGGCGCGGGCCGCGGCGCAGCGGTAGGCATCCTGATGCCATAGGAGGCCCACCGTCCGTTGGGGTGTGGGGTTGACGAGCGGCAGGCCCACCAGCTCCGGCTGGCGTTGCCCGTCCAGCGCCAACTGCGGCAGCACCGTCGCCAGACTGGCCTCGGCGACTGTCGCCAAAATCCCGGCCACCGTGTTCATCTCGACCGCGATGTGCAGGTCGATCCCCACCCCGGCGGCATATTCCTCCAGCAGGCGGCGCGTGCAGAAGGCGCGCGAAAAGTGGACCATCGGCAGCGTAGCCAGCTCGCGAAACTCCGCCTGCCGGCGACGCGCGCGGGGGTGCATTGCGGGAAGGACCAGCAGCATCTCCTCGGTAAAGAGTGGTTCGGCGATGATGGCCGTTGAATCGGGCGGCACAAAGCCGATACCAAGCTGTAGCTCCCCTTGCTCCAGCCCCCGCTCGATCTCCCCGGCCGGGCGCTCCTCGATATGCAGCCGGATCGCCGGGTGCGCCTGGGTAAAGGCGACGACGACCTGCGGGATCAGATAGGCGTTGACCGTCTGCACCACGCCCACGCGCAGCGAGCCACGCTTTAACCCCTCTAGCTCCTGGAGGGCAAGCCGCGCGTCGTCCACCTCCTGCAAAATGCGCCGCGCATGGCGGCAGAGGATTTCGCCGGCGACGGTGAGCCGGATGTGGCCGCGGCGGCGGTCAAAGAGCGCGACCCCTAGCTCTTCCTCCAGTTTCTGGATCTGTTGAGACAGGGCCGGCTGTGAGACAAAGGTCTTCTCCGCGGCGCGGGTGAAGTGCCCTTCCTCGGCGACGGCGAGCATATATTGTAGCTGGCGTAGCTCCATGGGCGCCCCACGATTCGATTGACTTATGAAGTTACTAAGAACAATCTATTGTACTTATCACGCGAATTGCTCTACTTTATACACGAGGTCTTGCCCAACCGGCAACTCCCGGAAACGCCAACCTACCCGCAACAGGAGGAACAGGTATGTCAACGACCATGACTTCTCAACTCGCCGGCTATCGCTACGGCGCTCCCGACTTGCCTCGCTCGCCGTTGAGCGATGAAGAGTTTGAACAGCTCAAGCAAACCCTGCTTTGGACCAGTGAGGATGAGCGTTACCTACGGCTGGCCGGCGAGGTGCTGGATGACCAGGTGGATGCCATTTTGGACCTGTGGTATGGGTTTGTCGGCTCGCATCCCCATCTGCTCGTCTATTTCAGCGACCGCAATGGGCAGCCCATTGACAAATACCTGGCGCAGGTGCGCGGCCGCTTCGGCCAGTGGATCCGTGACACCTGCCGCCGCCCTTATGACCGGGACTGGCTGAATTACCAGCAGGAGATCGCGCTGCGCCACCACCGCACCAAGAAGAACGTGACCGATGGGGTCCAGTCAACGCCGATCATCCCCCTGCGCTACCTGATCGCCTTCATCGTGCCGATCAGCGCCACCATCAAGGAGTTCTTGGCGAAGAAGGGGCACAGCGCCGAGGAGGTGGAGCGGATGCACCAGGCCTGGTTCAAGGCCGTGACCCTGACGGTCACGCTGTGGAGCTATCCTTATGTGCGGGAGGGGGATTTCTGAGAGGATTCGCGGGGTAATTCGACGATTTAGCGTCGCCGGTTTTGCAGGAACGCCTCCACCAGCCCGGCGATGACCAGGGTCACGACGGCGATGGTGATGTCCATCATACGCAGGTAGGCGAGGACGGCCATCACCCCAACCGCCGCGGCCATTAACCCCGCCTGGCGCAGGGCGACGCCGGGGTCGGGCCGCTTGCGGCGGTCCTGCACCCCGGCCAGCCCCGGCCAGCGGCCATGCAGCGCCAACGCCACCAATCCGCTGAACCCAAAGACCAGCAGGAGCAGCCCGAATAGAAAGAGGAGCAGGGCCGCCTGGTTGGGCGCGCCATCGGGCAGCGTGGGGGGCACGGAATAGAGCAGAAAGCCCAAGAGCGCAACCCCTGCGGCGGCAGCGCTGCCGGCTGCGCCCAATGTCTGTCCACGCGTCATAGGGCAAGTGTATCACCCCGCACCCGATTCTGCATCTCATTCTGCAATCCGGTGAGTGCAGGCCGGGGGAAAAGATAGACGGAACTGGCAACGGGCGCCGGTCGCTTGGTTTCTGGCTCGGCGCGTGTGCTATAATGGAATCTGTGTCTGTTTTGACGGGCACACGCCTGATGAGGGTACGATTAACATAACAGCCATACGATTTGACCTGTAGCCCAAGGCTTGTTGCCTGGGCGAACCGGCGGCGCGTGTGACGCCGTGAACTGCCACGCGCACAGCAACTTGCCATGAGCAGACGACGCTATTCCCGCAACGAGAAAATCTTCTATATCCTGAGCCTGCTGATTGTTTTCAGCATGGTCTTGAGCCTGATCTACGTGGCGATCACCCCGTCCGGCTTGTAGCCCTGTTCCAGGCCGGTCCACCACAGGCCCTACCCGGTTGACGATACCGTCCCGGTTGATGATATTGTGAGCGCCCAAGGAGAGCGGATTCAGGCCGGCGGCGCTGCGGTGCGCGCCGCCGAGGAGCGGCGGGGTCTCTATCTCGTCGGCCTGGCGGTGCTGGCCTTCAGCACCAGCCCTGTCCTGGTGCGCTGGGCTGCCGAGAGCTTGAGTCCCTTGGAGATCACCGCCGGGCGGATGCTCTCGGCAGGGGCGGCAGTGCTGGCATTGGCTTGGCTGACTCGCCAGCCGTTGCCGGGCCGCCAGGACTGGCTGCGCTTTGCCGGTTACGGGCTGGTCGCCGCGCTCCACTTTGGGTTTTACATCGCGTCCCTCGCCTACACCTCCATCGCCCACAGTCTCGCCATCACCTATACCGCGCCGATCTTTGTGGCCCTTTTCTCCTGGTTCTTTTTGCAGGAGGGGTTGGACCGGCGTAAGTGGTTGGGCACGTTGGTGGCGGTGGCCGGCATTGCCGTGCTGGCCGGGTTTGAGCCGGCCTTCACCCGGCGCATGGTGGTGGGCGACCTGTTGGCGCTGGGCAGCGCGATTTGTTTTGGGCTGTACAGCGTGGCGGGCCGCAGCCAGCGCCACCGCTACGGCCTCTTTGCCTATGCCGGAACAGTCTATATGCTGGCCGGTCTCTGGCTGCTGCCGTTGGCTTTGTGGCGTTTCAGCCCCGGCGGCTACACCCTGCCCGCGGTCGCCAGCGTCTTGGCCTTGGGGCTGCTCCCGCTGGGGTTGGGCCATACGCTCTACAACGCGGCCTTGCGCCGCGCCCCTGCCACCTATGCCAATCTGATCGCCACCCAAGAGGTCACGGGCGGCATCCTGCTGGGCGTGCTGTTGCTGGGGGAGATGCCGAGCCTCAACAGCCTGGTGGGCGCGGCGATCACGCTGTTGGGGATCGCGCTGGTGATCCTGTGACCATGCAGCAGATGCTGCAAGGGGTGAGCGCCAAAGGCAGGTTGTGTAAAGGCAGATTGCGCGCCGATGGTGGTACAATGAATGGACGCGGTCCCAACAGTGGGACTTGATGAACATCGCCGTCCAATCCTCTTGAAGGAGCATCTTCACATGAGCGACATTCGTGTCACCGTCTGGCATGAGTACCGGCACGAGAAGCGCAACGAAAAGGTGCGCAGCATTTACCCGGAGGGGATGCACAACGTCATCGCCGACGGGCTGCGCGAGCATGGCTTTACCCAGGTGCGCACCGCTACCCTGGACGAGCCTGAGCATGGGCTGACCGAGGAGGTGCTGGCCCAGACCGATGTGTTAACCTGGTGGGGCCATGGCGCCCACCGGGAAGTGGAGGACGAGATCGTCGAGCGGGTCCACCTGCGGGTTTTGCAGGGCATGGGTCTGATTGTGCTCCATTCGGGCCACCACTCGAAGATCTTTAAGAAGCTGATGGGCACCTCGTGCAGCCTGCGCTGGCGCGAGGCGGGCGAGAATGAGCGCATCTGGGTGGTCGCGCCCGGCCATCCCATCGCCGCCGGGCTTGGCCCCTACATTGACATCCCTCAGGTGGAGATGTACGGCGAGTTCTTTGACATTCCCACGCCGGATGAGCTGGTCTTTATCAGTTGGTTCAAGGGGGGCGAGGTCTTCCGCAGCGGCTGCTGCTGGCATCGGGGCCACGGCAAGGTCTTCTACTTCCGCCCAGGCCATGAGACCTATCCGATCTTCTACCAGGCCGAGGTGCGCCAGGTGATTGCCAATGCGGTGCGTTGGGCCGCGCCGGTGCGCAGCTTCGAGTTCGCCTATGCCAACGGGCGGGCCATCAACGTTAAGGAACCGTTGGAGCCGCTGGCGCCGGTCGAGGCGCTGGCCTGAGCTGCTTGGCGATGGGTCAAGCGCAGGTGAGACAACGCGAGCAGCCCTGCTCGCGTTGTCTTTTGACCTGCCTTTTTGGTTGCCGTTTCCATTGCCAATGGACGGTTCACCTGTTCATTGGCGTTCCTCGTAGGGGCGCCTCTGATGGGCGCCCGGCCCCTATGCAACGACTTGTTGCCGATGCCGGTTGATATATAGGGAGGAGTTGAGATGGACGAAGGGTTGGAGAGCCGTGGGGTGGACTACGCCGGCCAGTTGTTGTTTCACTTTCGCCGCTCCTATTTGATCCAGGACGCCGGCGGCCATAACCTCTGGCGCGAGGAGATCGTGCGGCGCACCATCCCTGCGGCCCAGGTGGCGGTGGTGGTGTGTGACATGTGGGACAACCATTGGAGCCGGGGCGCGGCCGAGCGGGTGGATGCTATGGCCCCGCGCATGAACGAGGTGCTCCATGCAGCGCGCGCCCAGGGGGTCTATATCATCCATGCGCCTTCGGAGACCATGAGCTATTACGCCGAGACGCCCGCCCGCCGCCGGATGCGCGCCGCGCCCTACATTTCGCCCCCGGCGGAGGCGGACCGGCCTGCGCCGCCGCTGCCCATTGACGATTCGGATGAGGGGTCGGACACAGGCGAGACCGAGGCGATGCGCGTCTGGACGCGGCAGCACCCGGCGATAGACATTGACCACAGCCGAGACGGCATTTCCGACAGCGGCCAGGAGATTTACAACTTCATCCAGCAGATGGGCATCCGCCAGGTGGTGTTGATGGGCGTGCACACCAACCGGTGCATCCTCAACCGCTCCTTTGGCATCAAGCAGATGGTGCAGTGGGGCGTCAACATCGCCCTCGTGCGCGACCTGACCGACGCCATGTACAACCCGGCCCGCGCCCCCTACGTCTCCCACGACGAAGGCACGAAGTTGGTCGTCAGCTACATCGAAAAATTCTGGTGCCCGACGATCCACAGCGATGACCTGTTGGGGAAGTAGAACGTGTGTAGGTGGAGAAGGTTATGAATATCACCTAGGTGAGCAGGGTGCCTAGCCTAAGCCAATATGAAAGGGATGCACAGAACATTTGTTATTTCCTATGACTTTCGGCAAAGACCTTCAAGATGTGAGCCGATGGGTAAGTCGAGAGCGAGGCTATACCGTGTGCCAACTCAATTGGTAGGAGCGCGCCTTCGTATCTGTTACTCAGTATATGAGGTAAGGTAGCAAAGATTCGTTCAACGCCAATTAAATCTGCGAGAGTTGGATTCGGACTGAAGTCGCCAGTGGGTATGTTGAGTACCAGTTGATGATAGTCACTCAACTTTACAAAGACCTTGGCTCCGTAGTTCGTATCTTTTCCATATGGCGCACCCCGATTTGGTCGATTCTGGATGCGTTCCTTTATATAGCTGTCTCCTGGTAGAAATAGACTCATGTTAGGAGCATCCCGGTGGATTAGGTGAAGATGCTCCGCGAATAAACCTGACTTTTCCTGCCCAAGAATATGGATATCATATCCGTTACGTCTGGCATACTCTAGGAATCGACGAATTGGTGCTACTAGCTTGGAGTATTGGGCGCGAATGGAAAGAGGCCCGTCTTTTATAAATAGAGAGTCCCTCAATATATTTTTGTTTGTCTCCCAGAAGTGCCGGATTCCAGTGAACACGAACAAGGTTTCATGTACTGTCATATAGTCGGTGGCCAGACTGTTAGGAGCTGCGTCTGTACTCATTATCTGGTGGAATCCCAGCATGTCCGTAAGCAACAGATGACCACCGCATTTTCTGCAGTCTCCTTGTTCAGCGTCATAGGGCAATGTAGCAACTGCCTGTTCGCAGTGTGGACACTCGAACAGTGGGAGTTGCTTTTGCTGTCTATCCCATTTTTCGTAAGCTATCCACTTAAGAGTTTCTAGGATTTCACCACCCAAAGATTTATCACTAATTGAATCAAAAATGATCTGGCGAATTGCATCGTAGTTGTTAAGCGTGGACAGTGTGACATTTCGCAAGGGAAAAACTGTCGCGTGATATAGAGCTGAATCTGACAAGATATCCCGTAATGCAAATGGATTTGGGTATTCGCTATCGAGCCTTGCTAAGGCGTATTGATCGAGCCTTAATAGAGCCGTTTTCACAAATGCCAGAGCTTTATATGGGGGCACATCAGATTCAATAACTTGCATTGAACCATCAACGCCAAATACCAAGCTCAACGGCACCCCTGAAGTGGATATTGATTCCCATGAGGCCGAAAAGGGAGTTGCCGAGGTTCCTCGACTTTCAAAGCTCTGGCAAAGTTGATTGACGAGATCGCTCTTAAGGACTTCAAGATGTCCAAGATGGCTAGCATACTCCCCTTGCAACCGATTTCCTTGTTGATAGGGCATATCATGTCTCCATCAGAATTATGGTTCAAATTTCCGGGCTTGTACAGGCACAACAAAACGATGTGATCGGGTTAGCATCCTCATATAGCCAGGTGTCTTTGCCATAAGGATGTCATCTTTAAGGCTTTCATAGGAGATGTTAAGCCTGGCAAGAGCATTTACCTCATCCCTTGAAGATAAATGGGCAACGAAAAAATTCTCTGTTTGAGCCAGAAGGTCCTTATAGACGGTAGAGGGCGATTGAGTTGAATAGACCATACCAATATGATATTTTGCGCCCTCCTTCGCAAAACGGGCATAAGTATCAGTAGGTTCATCAGTGCTTGGAAAGAGGTTATGTGCCTCTTCAAGGTACAATTGAATATAGTGCTGTCCGAGTGCATTCTCTGTGAATTTTTTCAGCTGATGCTGAAACACAGATACAGATAATTCATTTGAGAAGTATCGCATAACTGCCTCATTGGCATTTCCTAAATCCAATATGACAGTTTCGCTACTATCTAGTAATGTTAAGATCTCCTTCACAAAGTCACCAGCATTCGAGTCATGATAAATTCGATAAGGAACGATATAACTAACCCCAGCTCGACCAGGTAATGGGTTTAGGAATTCCAGTAGAGCTTTGTCGTCTGGATCAAATAAAGGCTTTCCAGACGAGGTAGTGAAAAGCTTATCGTTGGGATTTCTCTGATAGTATTGGTGTATAGTCTCAAGCTCAAAGCAGAGGTCATTTAAGGTCTGAATATGAGATGGCGCAGATGTTTTATTTATCTCACGGTATGCTTCATCTCGTAGTTTTCCGGCAAAGCCAGGATCAAATCCTCCAGTGCCATTACCAGCCGGTACGGTTTTCAATAGAATGGTCTCATCAACTGGATAGCCAGCTTTCTTTAGTATCGCCCAGAAAAACTGAATTTTACGAATTGCTCGGATCTGATCACCTCCAGATGGCATTTTCTTTACTTCGCTGAGACTCGGAAGTTCAGCATTTGCAAAGCTATTTACATAGACTGAACTCAACTTTCCATCTTGGTTTAGAAGACTTCGGATGATGCGGTGGGCGCTATCTGGTTGCTCGTAGAAGTTTAGCTTTAGAGGCCGTGAAGGTGTGTACTTCTTTTGTGACAATGCGTAAACTTGACATCGATCTGGATATGCACTTCGTAGTGACTTGCTTCCGTCTTGAGGATTATCATTTGCATACTCGCCGTTGATATCAAAGATTAGCTGACCTACGTTCCGAGAAGTGGCGGTAGCCTCGATTATGCTTTGGGCTATTAATTTGACAACATTGCTCTTGCCTAGCCGTGTTTTGCCAAATAATGCAGTACGCGTTCCCATAAAGTCTTGAACTGATACATATACTTTCACATCTCGCATTGGTTTGTTTGGCAAACCCAAGCGGCACTCGGTAAGACGGAGCTGGCCCAACAGGAATCGGTCTTGATATGGTACTAACGAATTGACAATGAGGTCAAGAAGTGCGTCATCAGGGGCATAGACTCTGTATTTGTGCGCGCTGACGAAATTATTCAGGTCTCCTGAGAACTCAATCTCATTTTGTTGTTCAGGATGGGGATAAAACATCCCTAGCACACCTGTCCTGAGGGCACCCCATTGCAGCTCACTCTGTGTAAATACATCTAGTTCAGGCATGGACTTCTTCTGAAGCTCAAAATACGTCTGTTGTACTGCCTGAGACAGGGGTGTAGGGGCCGCCTCAAGCACACGCAATAGCGTGAAGTGAGGCGGGAGTTGCTTATAGTCTGATGGAACCATAATAAGTAATGAGTTTCTCGGTACGCCACCTACGGCGATTTTAAATGGATCGGAGGTGATGATGGTAACCGTATCGTAGCCAATATCTAATACGTAACCAACAAAACGAAGCTCATCATACTTCTTTGCTGTTTCGTTAGATGCCTCTTGGTCCAAGAACGTCTGCAAAACTCGCAGGGGGTGATTCTGCATTGCTGCTTTTGCAAAGAAGTCTTTCATAGATGATTAACCTTGTAGTTGCAGATTAGAGCTTCGCCTTGCTGCTCACAATGATTTTCACGTTTTCTGATATTTTCTTTTAACAAGAAAACAGACTCAGACGAAAATAACTGGATCATCTCGTGATGAGAAGATATTGTCATTGCCCATTTAACACCTCTGCCTGAAGCTTTCTGAAGTGCCCTCGCTAACCGTTGATGATCTTCAGATGTGAATCGGCTGAAGACGTAGTGATCATTGGTAAGTTCTCTTGCACCAGGTTTATAGGGCGGATCGACGAACAAGAAATCGGAAGCTCTGGCCGAGTCGATTATCTGCTCAAAATCTGAAATCTCTAAATGAGCCTTGCGTAGTCGCAACGATGCCTGAAGAATATCTTCTTCTTTGATTACCCATCTCCTGCTTTCACCGCCATAACCCACGTTAAACTGACCACGCGAGTTGTAGCGCCACATTCCTTTATAGCTTGTGCGATTTAGATAAAGAATCCGAGCAGCCTTTGTAACTGGATCTAGAGCAGATACCTCAGCATTTCGGATGCTGTAATATCCATCTCTGCTTGCTGGAAACGACGTGTACTTTTCCCATACATCTCGCGGATGGTCCCGTATCCCCTGGTACAGCTCGATTAACTCTCCATTGATATCTGATAGGATAGCTCTGTCCGGATTCACTGCAAAGAAGACAGATGCACCTCCAACAAATGGTTCAACGAAGTTACCTCTTATTGTATGTGAACTTGGTAACAACGGAAGCAGACTACTTAGTAATCGCTGCTTTCCACCTGGGTAACGTAGTAATCTGATAGGTTTATAACACATGACGATTTAGCTCTTTATGCTATAGCTTGGTTCATGTGTGGAGGAACTTATACGCTTCATGTAATATCTGCGCTGCAAAACGAGTGATAGACTGTCCGAAGGATTAGAGGCGAACCAGAGGCGGTATAGTGCGCTCGGGGGATGTAGCCCGAGCTGCGCCGGTAGTCCGCCGCAGCTACTCCCACACCAGATATTGAGATGGAACGCGGTGCTAGGGGTAGTATAGGAACAAGTCATTCATTGTGCAAGTGTATCTCGCGATGTATCTTGAGCATGCTTGTGGTAAGGTGTGCCAGCGCCGGAGGGGAAGGCGTCTATTATCTCGTTACGGCGCGCCCGGCTGCGCAAAGAACGGCTCTCTATCGAGATGCCAGGGAGGGAGATGAGCGCAAACGGCGCTGCCCGCCTTGCGCGTGCGATCCACCAACGCCAGATGGACGCCCGGACCTGTCTCCAACAGGCGGAACTATACCGATGCGTCTCCTGGCGCGCCGCCATCAGCCACACCGTCTCCCCGCGTTCCGACGCGTGTCAACATCCAGCAGTCACCAGCCAGCAGTCCACTCTCTCAAAAAGGGGAACCGGCGGAGCCTGGGGGTGGAACCAGACTCCGCCGGCAAGAGGAGAGATGAGGGTTGTAGAGGATTATGAGGCCGGGTGGATACCGGCAGGGTGCTAGCGCCGGTGCAGGGCGCCGGTCGCCTGGACAGGCGTCGCCAGGTCGCCCATGATCCCAGCGGCGGCGATGACGCCGACCACCAACAGCGCCACCGCCCACACCAGGTCGAAGTTGATCCAGCGGCTGCGCAACACCGCCAGCCCCACCCACTTGTAGACTGCCCAGGCGACGGCTGCCATCACCACCAGCATAGATAGGGTGTGGGCGGCAATCGCCAGCGCCATGCTGCCCCCGCGGCCAGGTGGGTGTGGTGGGCGGCGTAGCCCAGGCCCGCCTGCCGGTCTACGATCCCCAACAGCGCCGGCGCGATCATCAGCCCGGCCCCGTGAGCCGTCGCCATGAGGAACGACCACCAGAGCAGGTCGCGCCCCCCGACGCGCATCCCCACCCAGCGCGGGTGGCGATAGTAGTTGAAGACCTTGTAGACGCCAAAGCCGATCAACAGCAGCGCGGTCATGGCCTGGGCCGTGCCGCTTGAGATGAACTGCGCGCCCACCAGCGCCAACGCCGCCACAACCGCCAATGCCGCCGTGTGGCCCAGCGCGATGGGAACCATCGCCGTCCAGATGGCCCGCGCGTTGCGCTGTTGTAGGCCCAGCGACAGCGCAAAGAGCCACCCCATGCCGGGGTTGAGGCCGTGATAGGCCCCAAACCCCAGCATCGCCAGCCACACCCCCAGCGCGGGCAACAGCTCCGGCAGGGTGTGCGCCGCGTTAAGAAGGATAGCAATAGGAGTCAGTGGAAGCATCGCCGCCCTCCAAGCGAACTTGATGGGGTCGAGTGGACCCGAAGTCTACAAAGAAGCTGGGGTCAAAGACCATGCCGCCATAGGGGTTCACGTCGGCGCGCACCATCCAGCCGGTCAGCTTGTCAAGATAGAACTGGTCATCCCGGGTGCTATGGATAGAAACGAGTTGTCCGGGCGCCGGTTGCGCCGTTACATCAGCGCAACCGGCGTCGCCTGCATCATAGGCGGGCTGTGGACCACTGTATCAGCCGGCCGTCCCAGCGCTGTCGCGATTTCGGCGCGTGCAGCGTCCCCAATGGCGTCCTTGGGCGCGGCCGTCTTCTCATCCAGGGTGCGCAGCAAGTCGCGCGCGTTTTGCAGGTCGTTGGTCTCCAGCCCCTCGGTGAACCAGCCATAGCAGGCCAGCAGTCGCTCGCGGCCTTCGGCGGCGCGGCCCTGGTTGCCCAGCAAGCGCGCCAGGCTCATGGCGGCGCGCAGCGCCAGCGACCGCGCCTGGGCCGCCTGCGCCAGCGTCAGGGCTTGCCGCAGCTCGCTTTCGGCCTCCGCCTCGTGGCCGGCTTCGAGCAGCAGGAATTCGGCGTAGAGCCGGCGCTGCTCCGGCAGCCACCAGCCCTGGTCGGTATAGCGGAACGACTCATCTAGGACACGCAGCCCGGCGCTGCGACGCCGGGCCAGCAGATAAGCCTCGGCCAGATGGGCGCGGAAGTAGGGGGCAGAGGTGTATGCGCCGCTGGCCTCCCACAAGGCCAATCCAGACTCCATGGCGGCCAGCCCTTGCGCAAACTGCCCCTGCCGCGCCTGGAGCCAGCCCAAGGCGATGGTGGTGGTGGCTTGCCACAGGGGGTACCGCTCCTGGCTGATCGCCAGCGTCTCCTCCGCCTGGCGCCGGCAACGGCCTTCCTCGCCCAGGATCAGGAAGAAGGAGGTTGCAACGCTGCTCATATAGGCCGAGGTGTAGGGATGGCCGATGCGCTGGGCCAAGGCCAGCCCCTCCTCGATGCGCCGCCGCGCCTGGTCCGGATAGCCCAGCGTCCAGAGCGTCAGCCCCAGAAAACCGAGCGCCGCGACGACCGGGTCCTGCCCTTGCAGATGCGCCAGATTGCTATGCGCCTCCACCTCGAGCTCCACCACGGCCTGTTCCAGTTGTGCGCGTGCCGAGACAAGCCGCCCGCGGTACATATCCGCCACGCCCATGATGAGGCGCGCGCCCAGTACGAAGCCGGTGTCGTTGTCCTTTTGCGCCAGCTCGAGCAGTTGGCTGCCCAGCTCCTCGGCATGGTGCAGCTCGCCGGAGACCAGGTAGTGAACGCCCAGTCCAAAGATGACCGGGATCGTAGCCTGGGGGTCATCCAGCTTATTGCACAGCTCGCGGGCGCGGGCAAAAGCCTGCTGCACATCATAGGAGGCGTAGCCGTGGGTCACCACCAGCGCGGTGCCCAACATGGTCTGCAAGCGCAGCTCGAGCAGGTCGCGCGCCGGGCCGGCGGGGACATCGGCCAGCAGGCGCAGGCCCTGTTGCAGATGCGTCGCCGCCTCATCATGGGCCGACATACGGCAAGCCCGGACGCCGGCCTGGAGCCGGTAGCCGGCGGCCTTGTCGGCGATGCCGGCCAGCTCGAAGTGGCGCGCCAGGCGCGCCGCCACATCGTCGGTCTGGGCGCCGAACAGCTCCTCCAGCACGCTGCCGATATCGCGATGGAGATAGACGCGCTCGGCCTCGCCCAGGTGATTGTAGAGGTACTGCTGGAACAGGCTGTGAACAAAGCGAAAGAGCGAGAGGCGCAGCCCACCTATCCGCACCAGGCCCTGAGCGTCAATCAGCCCATGACGCCGCTGTAGCTCTTGGCTCAACAGGTGGATGGCCTCGCGTTCGACCAGGGCCTCTACCCGTGCGACGACCTCTGCGGTAAACTCCTCGCCTTCGACTGACGCCACCATCAGCAGCTCGCGCAGCTCGTCATCGAGCCGGGCGATCCGTTCGGCGATCACCCCTTCGACCTTGGCGGGCAACGCACTCCAGTCCAGATTCTCTTTGGCGATCCAGGCGCCATCCGGCCCGCGTGTTAAGTCCCCGCGCTTTTTCATGGCATGGAGCAGCTCCACCGTGAAGAGCGCATGGCCGCCGGTCTGCTGGAAGAGCGCGTTGCGAAAATCGGGGCCGAGCCGGTTCGGCTCCGCGTCCAGCAGCGCATCAATAAAGCGGCGGTTGGTCTCCTCCGGGACCTCATCCAGGTTGACCGTGACATCGCCGAAGTAGCGCGTCAGCTCCAGGATCACCGGCTCCAGGGGGTGGCGCTGGCCCAGACGCCCCAACATCACGTCGTTGGGGCGGTACGCGCCGATGAGCAGAATGCGGTCGTCCTCCACACTGCGCGCCAGATGGAAGAGCAGGTTGATAGAGGCCGCGTCGGCCCATTGCAGGTCGTCGAAGAAGAGGATCAGGGGTACTTCCTTGCTCAACTGGCGCAGAAAGGCCGTGAACTTTTCCACGATCCGCACCTGCTCGGTGGCGGTCTCGGCGACGCCGGTCAGCAGCGCGGTGCGCTGGCTCAACCGAGCCAGCTTTTCCATCCAGCCGGTCTTTTTGACGACCTGCTGGCCGATGTGGGCGAGCAGCTTGCCGCCGGGGACCAGCACATTGATCAGCTCGGGCGCGACCTCGACCAACACCTCGATGGCGCGCACCATGACTGTGCGCAGCCGCCCCGCGCTCTCCAGGGTGATCTTGCCTGCGGCCTGGTTGGCGGCGATGTCGCCGGTGAGTAGCGCCAACGCCTCGCGAAAGGGAAGGTAGGGGTCGCCGATCCCCGTTTGGGCGTTGCCGCTGCCGCCTGCAACCACTAAATCCGGCGCCTGGGTCAATGCCCGCTGCAAGAAGTGGCGGACCAGCGCGGTCTTACCGCTGCCGGCCTGGCCGGCCACGAAACAGATGCCACCGTGGCCGGTCAGCAGCTTATCCAGGTGCGTTTGCAGCTCTGCCAGCTCGGCCTCTCGTCCGACAAAGAGTTGTGTATCCATTTTGATTCACTCTCCTCCCTTCGCCCTCGCACCGTCTCTGCATTGAGGGGTTGTTGGCAGTCTAATGCCGGCGCGTCCATCCAGCGTCGGCGGATGCGTCCCCTGGCGCGTCCTTTGCGATGACTGGCGCCATCAGTGATAGCCAAGCGCATTCGATGGGCGTATGGAGGGAGGAGGAATAAGGAAATGGAGGAATAAAAAAGACGCGAGGATGTGGATAGCATCCTCGCGTCCGATTCGATTGCGCTCTGGGGTGAGCGGGCGCGGCGTCTATGGCTGGATGGCTGTCCGGCTATTCAGCCACGCGCTCCGCTGCGCTTGCGGCGGTGATTTCGGCCTCGACCGCGGCCGGCTCAACGGTCTCGCCGTCGCTGTTGCTCTCGGCGTCGTTGCTGGGCGCCACCTGCCAGTCAATCTCCAGCGCCGGGTCCGCGGGCTGCGCCTGCTTGAGGCTCAGGCCCATGCGCCGCTTGTCGGTGTCAATGCGGATGATGCGCAGGTCGTACTCCTCGCCCTCGGCCACCACCTCGCGCGGATGGGTGATGCGCTTGTCGGTCAGCTCGCTGACATGGATCAAGCCCTCGATGCCATCCTTCTCCAGGCGGGCAAAGGCGCCGAAGTTGACCAGCTTGGTGATCCGGCCGCGCACGATCTGGCCGACCTCGTAGGTTTGCTCGACCACGTCCCACGGTTGGGGTTGGAGGCGGCGCAGGCTCAGACCGATCCGGCGGCGCTCCTGGTCTACGCTCAGAATCTGCACTTTGATCTTGTCGCCGACCTTGACAACCTCGCTGGGATGGCTGACCCGGTTCCAGCTCAGCTCGCTCAGGTGGATCAGCCCGTCGGCGCCGCCCAAGTCCACGAAGGCGCCAAAGTCGGCAATGCTGCTGATCACACCGTCGTAGGTGTCGCCCTCCTTGAGGGTGTCCAAGAGCTGTTCCTTCTGCTGGCGGCGCCACTCGCGCACGGCCAGCCGTTCCGAGAGGATCAGCCGGTTGCGCTTGCGGTCAATGTCAATGACCTTCAGCATCAGGTTTTCGCCGACCAGGTTGGCCCAGCGGTCATCGGCGTTTTCAACCGAGTCATCGCCCTGGCTCTGGCTGTCGGCGCTGAGCTGGCTGGCAGGCACAAAACCGCGCACCTGGCCGATCTTGACGATCACGCCGCCGCGGTTGTAGGCCGCCACACAGCTTTCGAAGATCTGCTGGGACTCCATGAGCTGTTCGGCCCGTTCCCAGTCCTTCTCGGCCTGGGCGCGGCTGATGCTCAACAGCAGGTTGCCGTCCTTGTCCTCGCGCAGCACATAGACCGGCACCTCATCCCCTACCTTGAGCGTATCCAGCATATCGCCGATGCGCTCAATCTCACGGCCATTGACGATCCCCTCAGACTTGTAGCCAATATCCACCAGGATTTCGTGGGGGCGCTTGTCCACAATCACCCCGGTGCGAATCTCACCCGCCGTTGGCTCCAACAGCGACTGCTCGATCTGTTCGAGCAGCAAGGCCATTGGGTGCTGATCCGTGGCTCCTGCCACGCTTACCTGCGTAGACGTGGCGGTAACATCGAGTGTTGCGTGACCGTTGCTCATAATGAATGAAACGTCCTCCGAAAAGAAAGAATAGAACTGCCCAACGATTAGAGCGACAATACCTAGAGCGACAATACCGATTCCTAAAGACCGATTCCGAACAAAACCACCCCGACCACTTGCCTGCGCGATCAGGCGGCAAGCGGGCGGTCCCCCTGCCGTTACGGCTCGACCAGCGCAATCGCCTCGATTTCGACCAGCCCCCCCAATGGGAGCGCTGCCACCTGCACAGTGCTGCGCGCCGGCGGTGGGCCGGGGAAAGCCGACCCATAGATGGCGTTGACTGTGGCGAATTGGGAGATGTCCACTAGGAAGATGGTCGTCTTGACGACGCTTGCCATGCTCGCGCCGGCGCTCTGCAAGACTGCGGCCAAATTCGCAAGCGCCTGGCGCGTTTGGTCTTCCAGCCCCTCACGCAGCTTGCCCGTGGCCGGGTCCAGGCCAAGCTGCCCAGAGGCAAAGACAAAATCATTGGCGCGGATGGCCTGGGAGTACGGGCCGACCGCCGCAGGCGCGCGCTGTGTCGAAACAGCTTCGCGGCTCAATTGGTGGACCTCTTGTGCGCTGGGATGCGTGGGTAGCAGAACGAAATCATTCACCAAAGGGGCGACAACCGCCTCACCTTAAGAGTAGATTAAATTGTAATCAAACTCTCATAGTTCGGCAAATCCGAAGAAGACCAATTCCACCTATTCAAGACCGGTACGAGACCGGCATAGAAAACCTATGCAACAAAGTGTACAACAATTTTGGACTAACTTGGTACAGTCGAGTTTAGCGCATGGCTTTCGCCGCCATCACCCCGGCACAATGGGCAGGCTGCGCCGCATGATTTCATAGTTTTCCAGCGCCCGGCCCGCACCCAGTGCAACACAGGCGATAGGATTTTCGGCTACATAGGCGGGGACGCCCGTCTCCTGGGTCAAGAGCTGGGCGATATTGCGGAGCTGGGCGCCGCCGCCTGTCATCACCATGCCGCGATCAATGATATCGGCGGCCAGCTCCGGCGGCGTCTTTTCCAGCGTCGCCCGCACCGTGCTCACCACCGCCTGCAATGGCTCCTGGATCGCTTCGGTGACTTCGCTGCTGGTGATCTGCATGATCTTGGGCAGCCCCGTCACCTGGTCACGGCCGCGCACCTCCATCGAGCGCTCCTCCTCCAGAGGCAGCGCGCTGCCGATGGCGATTTTGATCTCCTCCGCCGTCTGCTCGCCGATCAGCAGGTTATACTTTTTGCGAATGTAGTTGACAATGGCCTCGTCAAAGCGGTTCCCACCCACGCGCACGCTGCTCCATACCACAATGTCATACATAGAGACCACCGCCGCTTCGGTGGTGCCGCCGCCCATATCTACCACCATATTGCCCGTGGGGGTGCCGATGGGCAGACCGGCGCCATAGGCCGCAGCCAGCGGCTCCGGGATCAGATAGGCAGCCCCGGCCCCAGCCTGCATGGCGGCGTCGTGAACCGCCCGCTCCTCGACGCTCGTCACCCCTTTGGGCGTGCTGATCATGACCTTCGGCTTGAAGAGCGGGCTGAGCAGCCGGTTCATATCGCCCACAATGGCCTGGATGAAGTAGCGCAACATGGCCTCGGTGACGACAAAGTCGGCGATAACGCCGTCGCGCATGGGCCGCGCCACCTCGATGCTTTCTGGCGTGCGCCCGAGCATATCATATGCCTCATGGCCCACGGCCACCATTTTGTTGTCGCGCAGCCGGATCGCCACCACCGAAGGCTCGTGCATAACGATGCCCCGGCCTTTGACGTGGACCAGCACGTTGACGGTACCTAAGTCAATCCCAATATGTTTTTGGAACATAGGCTTTTTGGCGCGTAGACCTTTTGGGACCCCGTCCCCTGCACCACCCAAACCAGGCAACCCCGGCGCCTATCCATCAACCGGCATGGATCAACTGCCGGGTATAAAGCCGAGCAGAAAGCCGTGGGCTACCCGCGGCCGGGCGAGTGGCGCTGCGTAACCACTACACGACAAGCACAAGTATAACAGCCGCCCTCACCGGGAATCAAGCAGACATCAACTAGACATCAAATAGACATCCAATAGATATCGGCAGGCGCTGTGAAGGATTTGCACCCAATAAGCGACCGGGTTCCTACAACAAGAACCCGGTCACAGGTTTTCCTCACGTTGCGTTGACCGTTCCCCAAGGGTGGATAGGGGCCGCTGCGCGCGCAGGCAGAGCGGCGCCCTGCGTACAACAACGCACGCCATGTACGACCCTGGGTCCGGCGCTACTGTTGCTCATCCTCAAAGGAAGGCCCCTGGCGTTGGCGACCTCGCCGCCGCGCCACCTTCAGCCGCAGGTTGCTGCGTCGCAGCGCCGCCTCGATGACCAGCTTGCGCTCGACCGGCGGGTTTTCGGCCAGCAACTGCCTGGCGCGCTCGCGCGCGGCCGCGGCCCGTGTCTCATCAATCTCCTCGGCGGATTCGGCGGTCTCGGCCAGCACTGTTACCTTGTCCGGGCGCACCTCCACCACCCCGCCGCCAACGGCGATGTACCGGGTGTCGCTGCCCTTATGCAGGACGATCTCGCCGATGTCCAGCAGCGTCATCAGCGGCGCGTGGCCGCGCATGACGCCCATCTGTCCCTCGATGCCGGGCAGAGTCACCATGTCAACCTCATCGGACACCAGACGCCGCTCTGGGGTCACAATGTCAACCTTGATGGGCATACCGGTTTACCCTCCGGCGCGGAGCCGCTCCGCGTTCTCCACCGCTTCCTCAATGGTGCCGACCATGTAGAAGGCAGCCTCGGGTAGGTCGTCGTGCTTGCCGTCCAGAATCTCGCGGAAGCCGCGCACGGTATCCTCGATCCTCACATACTTGCCAGAGCGACCGGTGAACGCCTCGGCGACGAACATGGGCTGGGTGAGGAAGCGCTGAATCTTGCGCGCCCGCGCCACGATCAGCTTATCGTCCTCGCTCAACTCCTCCACGCCCAGAATGGCGATGATATCTTGCAAGTCGCGGTAACGCTGGAGCGTCGCCTGCACCTGGCGAGCCACCTGGTAATGCTCCTCGCCCACGATCAGCGGGTCGAGGATGCGACTGGTGGAGCCAAGCGGGTCCACGGCCGGATAGAGGGCCTGCTCGGCCAGTGAACGCTGGAGCGTGATGGTCGCATCCAGGTGGGCAAAGGTTGTGGCCGGGGCAGGGTCGGTGTAGTCGTCGGCAGGCACATAGACGGCCTGCATCGAGGTGATGGACCCCTTGCGGGTCGAGGTGATGCGCTCTTGCAGCTCGCCCATGTCCGTGCCCAGCGTCGGCGCATAGCCTACGGCGCTGGGCAAGCGGCCGAGCAGCGACGACACTTCGGAGCCGGCCTGGACGAAGCGGAAGATATTGTCAATGAAGAGCAGCACATCGCGGCCCTCATCGCGGAAGTACTCGGCCATGGTGACGCCGGTCAGCCCCACGCGCAAGCGCGCGCCGGGCGGCTCGTTCATCTGGCCGAAGACCATAACGGTCGAGCTGATGACGCCCGACTCGGTCATCTCGCGCATGAGGTCATTGCCCTCACGGCTGCGCTCACCTACGCCTGCAAAGACCGAGTAACCGCTGTGGAACTCGGCCACGTTGTGGATCAACTCTTGGATGACCACCGTTTTGCCCACGCCTGCCCCGCCGAAGATGGCAGTCTTGCCGCCGCGGGTGAAGGGGGCGATCAGGTCAATCACTTTGATGCCTGTCTCGAAGATCTCCGCTTGGGTGGTCAGCTCATCGAAGGCGGGCGGATGGCGATGGATCGGCGCCCGATACTCCGAGACCACCGGCCCCTTCTCGTCAATGGGCTGGCCGGTCACATTGAACAGGCGGCCCAGGGTGGCCGGCCCGACGGGCACCGTGATCGGCTCCCCGCGGGAGACGGCGCGCATCCCGCGGCGCAGGCCATCGGTGCTGCCCATGGAGACCGCGCGCACGACGCCATTTCCCAATTGTTGCTCGACCTCGAAGGTCTGTACCGTGCCGTCATCCATAGTGACTATGACGGCGTCATAAATCTCCGGCAGGTCACCCTCCGGAAAGACAAAGTCCACGACCGGCCCGATGACGCTCAGGACCGTTCCTACCATTTCTCGCTCGCTGATTGCGGCTCCATTAGCCATTGGTGGCCTCCACTGAATACTCCTTTACGCTGCCTGGGCCGAGAGCGCCACACTGCCGCCGATAATGTCCATCAACTCGCTGGTGATGCCTTCCTGGCGCGCCTTGTTATAGGTCAGCGTCAGCACGTCAATCAACTCATTGGCTGCATCGGTGGCGTTGCGCATGGCGACCATACGCGCCGAATGCTCGCTGGCGATGGACTCAAAGATCGACTGCAAGATTTGGACCTCGATAAAGCCGTACAACACCTGGTTGAGCACGGCTTCGGGCGACGGCTCGAAGATATAGTCGGGCGCCATGGTGACCGACGGTTGCGCCGGCTCGATGGGCAGGAGCTTCTTGACCACCGGCACCTGGCGGAGCGTGTTGACGAAGTCCGTATAGACGGTATAGACCTCGTCGAAGTGGCCCTGGGTGAAGTCATCTACCAGCACCCGGGCCACCGGCCCCACATCCGCCGCCGTCGGGCTGTCGGGCATTCCCGTGAACTCGGCCCGGATCACCGGGTCGTAGCGCAACAGCCAATCTCGCCCTTTGCGGCCCACGGTAACAACCTCGACGCTGGCGCCCGCTTGCCGGCGCTCGCGCATGAACAAGGCGGCCTTGCGGATCACATTGGCGTTAAAGCCGCCGGCCAGACCGCGGTCCGCCGTCACCAGCAGCAACCCGACCCGGTTGATGGCCGGGCGCGGCCGGAGCAAGGGATTCATCTCGCTTTCCACCGTCGTCAGGCGCGCGATGTAGGAAAGCACCTCATGCGCCTGCTCGGCATAGGGCCGGGTCGCCAGCACTTGCTGCTGCGCCTTGCGCATCTTGGCCGCCGACACCGCCTCCATCGCCTTGGTGACCTGGGCAATGTTTGTGACTGAGCGGATACGCCGCCGGATTTCTCGTGTACTAGCCAAGGTGCAACCCTCGTCTTTCAGAGCTACCCATTCCGATTGCTCTCATCCCCATTCATCATGACCCGCACCACGGGTTGTGTTAAGCGCGGCGGGGGCTCCAGGTATTGTTGAAGTCTGTCAACGCCAGACGCAGGGCCTCGACGGTCTCATCGGTCAGGTCTTTGGTCCGCATGATGGACTGGCCGATCTCTGGGTGGCTGGCATCCAGATAGGCGTGCATGTCGGCCTCCCAGTTTTTGACCTCCGGCACGGGCACCTTGTCCACGAAGCCGTTGTTGACCGCCCAGATGCTGATCACCTGCTTGTCCAGGGGCACCGGCTGGTATTGGGGCTGCTTGAGCAGCTCTTGCATGCGCCGGCCACGGTCCAACTGGCGCTGGGTCACGGGGTCCAGGTCGCTGCCAAACTGAGCGAAGGCCGCCAGCTCGCGGAACTGGCTCAGGTCCGACTTGAGGCGACCGGCCACCTTCTTCATGGCCCGCGTTTGCGCTGCGCCGCCCACCCGGCTCACGGAGATGCCGACGTTGAGCGCCGGGCGGATACCGGCATAGAAGAGGTCGCTTTCGAGGAAGATCTGCCCATCGGTGATGGAGATGACGTTGGTCGGGATGTAGGCCGACACGTCGCCGGCCTGGGTCTCGATGACCGGGAGCGCGGTCAAGCTGCCGCCGCCGTAGTCATCGTTCAGGCGGGCCGCCCGTTCCAGCAAGCGGCTGTGCAGGTAAAAGACATCGCCTGGGAACGCCTCGCGGCCCGGCGGGCGGCGCAACAGCAGCGCCACCTGGCGATAGGCCTGGGCGTGTTTGGAGAGGTCGTCATAGACGATGAGGGCGTCGCGGCCCTGCTCCATAAACTCCTCGCCCATGGCGCAGCCGGCATAGGGGGCGAGGTATTGGAGCGCCGCAGGGTCGGCCGCCGAGGCCGAAACCACGATGGTATGCTCCATCGCCCCATACTTCTCCAACGTCGCCACCACCTGGGCCACACTGGACTGCTTCTGGCCGATGGCGACATAGATGCAGATCAGGTCTTTGCCCTTTTGGTTGATGATCGTGTCAATGGCGATGGCGGTCTTCCCCGTCTGCCGGTCGCCGATGATCAGCTCGCGCTGGCCGCGGCCAATCGGGATCAGCGCATCAATGGCCGTGATGCCCGTCTGCACCGGCGTATTCACCGGTTGGCGACGGATTACGCCCGGCGCGATGCGCTCCACGTTGCGGAATTTGTCAGTCTCGATGGGGCCTTTGCCGTCAATCGGCTGGCCCACAGCATTGACCACACGACCGATCAGGGCGTCGCCTACCGGCACCGAGGCAATGCGCCCGGTGCTGCGCACCAGGTCGCCTTCCTCGATGTCCTGGTACTCGCCCATGATCATAATACCGACGCTATCGGGGTTGAGGTTCAGGGCAATGCCCAGGGTGCCGTTCTTGGTGAACTCTAGCAGCTCACTGGCCATGGCGCCGCGCAGCCCCGATACCAGCGCGATGCCGTCGCCGACCTCGATCACCTCGCCGACGTCTACCTGGCTTGGCGCGGGTCGAAAATTGAGAATCTGGTCTCTTAGAATTGCTGTGAGGTCTTGCGTTTGCACAGCCATTGTGGGTTCCTCCAACCACGCCCACTCCGGGGCGAATCAGGCCAAGGCCATGGACTAGCGGACGACCGACGAGAGAGATTCGCGCAGCGCGGCCAGGCGGCTGGCGACAGAGGTGTCAATCAGACGGTCGCCCACACGTACACGCAGCCCGCCCATCAAGGACGGGTCCACATGGAAGCTGAAGACCAGCCCTTCGCCGAACTGTTGGGTCAGCGTGCGGCGCAGGGCCTCACGCTCTTTGTCGGTCAGCTCGACGGCGCTGGTGATCTCGGCCTTGGTCGGTATGCGTTGGCCGCTGCCGATCTGGCCCAAGGCGAGCGCCACTTCCGGCAGTAAGTCCAAATCGCCCTGCTGGAGCATGAGCTTGAGCAGGTTGACGATCTCGACGGATAGCCCCGCCGGCAGCGCAGCCTCCAGCGCCTCGGCTCGCTGGTTGAAATCCTTGCTGCCATCCATCACCAAGGCGCGAAGCTTTTTATCCTGGTTGAGCACAGCCTGGACTTGATCCAGCGCAGTTTGCCACCGCTCCAGCATCGCCTGAAAGACGGCTTGGGCATAGCGCTGCGCCTGCGCTTGCTTATCGCTCATCGCGTTGCGCCCCCGTTGTACTGGGCAATGAAGTCAGAAACAAAGCGTTCCTGCTCGCTGCGCTGGGCAAGTTCTCGCCCAAGCAGTTGCTCGGTCGCCAGGATCGCCAGCTCGGCGATCTGGCGGTTGGCGTCGGCCAACGCCGACTGCACCTGGCGCTCGGCGTCTTCCTGCGCCTTCATGCGAATTTCGGTCGCCTCTTGCTCGGCGCGTGAGCGAATCTCCTGGGCGATCTTCTCGGCATCGCGTGTCGCCTGGGCGCGGATCTCCTGCGCCTCGCGGCGGGCGGCATCCAAAACCTTGGCCTTTTCGGCCTCAGCCTCTTGGGCCGCCGCAGCAACGCGCTCGGCGTCGCGCATGCCCTGGGCAATCCGCTCCTTGCGCGCCTCCAGCATCCGCAGCACCGGCCCATAGAGCACCAGCCGCAGGATAATCATCAGGAGCAGAAAGTTGACGATTTGGGAGACGAGAAGGCCGCCGCTAATTCCTAATTGGTCCAAGGTACGCCTCCTTTGAGACAAACAGGTAGCCGGTTAGCGAAGCCGGCAGCAGATTGATCCCCAACTGCGCCGGCCTGCGCGGGTAGGCTTCGCTTAGACGAACTTCACCAGCAGCGCGATCACCAGGGCAAAAATACCCATGGATTCGGCGAACGCGATGGCGAGAATCATGTTGGTCTGCACGGTGCCGGTGACCTCAGGATTGCGGCCCATGGCCTCCACCGCTTTGGAGCCGATCAAGCCGATACCGATGCCCGGACCAATGGTCCCCAGACCGATAGCCAGAGCGGCGCCTACTTCTTTCGCGGCATCCAGTTCCATAATCAAAATCTCCTTGTTAAGCATTCATGAGTATGAATTAAGTAGCTCGTACAAACGAAGGCATGACCGGCTGTGCCCATCGCCTTCGCCCATGAGGCGCGCTTGCGGTCCTCGATGGCCTAGATGGGCGCGCCCTCATGGACAACCTGCTGGCCCTCGCCGTGTCCGTGGTGCTCGCCATGATCGTTATGGCCGTGGCTGATGGTCGCCATGCTGAAGAAGACCAGCGCCAACATCATAAAGACCAGCGCCTGCACCAAGCCTACAAAGACCTCCAGGATGTAGAAGGGAACGGGCAGCAGGAAAGGGATCAGGAAGGCCATGGTCGCCAGCACGACCTCGCCGGCAAAGATATTGCCAAAAAGACGAAAGCCAAAGGCGATCAAGCGGGAGAACTCACTGATCAGCTCCAACAGGCCCACAAAGATGTTGATGCCTTTCATGAAGCCCTGGCCGCTGGCGTTGAAGAACTTCCTGAAGTAGCTTCCCCCCAACGCCCGGATGCCCCAAACCTGCACCATGACCATGACGGTCAGGGCCAGGGCAAAGGTGAGGTTGAGGTCGGCGCTGGGCGAGCGGAAGAGCGGGACAAAGTGCGCCTCGTGGGCTGCTGCTTCGGTCTCTCCCGGCAGCGGCTCCTGTCCTTGGCCTTCACCTTCCTGTGGAGCAGGCGCCGGCAGCACGACCATGAGGTTGCCGTCGGCCATAGCAAGCTGGCGGTCCATAGACAACGCCTGCTCGCCCTGCTGCTCTTCCTCCTCCTGGTGCGGCTCCTCCAAGTGAACCTCACTCTGGAAGTAGCCGATGCTGCCCACACCGGGGATCAGCCCCGACCAGTTGGAGATGATGACCAGGAAGAAGATGGTGGCGACCCAGGGGAAGAAGCGCTGGGCGTCGCGCCCGGCGATGCTCTCGGCCAGCCCATAGAGGTACTCGATGACCATCTCCATGAAGTTCTGCATCCCGCTGGGGATCATCTGCATCCGCAGGGTCGCCGACAGCGCCAGCAGCAGGATGATCAGGTCTATGAGCAAGGTCGTCAGGATGGAGTTGGTCAGCCACCAGGGGCCTTGCGAGAAGATCGGCTCCCCCGACAGCGCTACATGCGGCTCTTCCACGGGAATAAAGAAGCCGATGATCAGGAGTAAAATCGCCCCGGCCCAGATAGCGGCCCGCCGTGGGTTGGCCTGCACCCAGGCTTGGGAGCGGTCCCATGTACGCTGGAAGATGTTGGGCTTGGGCTGGCCGGGACCGGTCAACGGAACGGCAGGCGTGCTCGTCGGGCTGGCCGGGTATGGCTCGGTCGGCTCGGCGGGCGCTGCTGGCGTCGCACTCACGACGACGGGTCGGCGCTCGACAGACGCAGCCGCCTCGGCGCCGGGCGCTGGTTCGACGGCCGGCTGGGATTCCACCGGTCGGGACACTGCCGGTTGCGGCGCCGGCTGTTGAGACTCAGGCTCTTGTGATTCGGCGTTTGGTCTTGGTTCGTTGCTTTCCATGCTCGCTTACCCCTGTAGGTGGTACGCCTTTAGGTCGCGGGCAGCGCACAAGCAGCCACCCTGGTTCGTATGGTTTGGGAGCGCCAGATGGCGCTCCAGGCTCTAATGCATGGCCCGATATTGCATGGCACAAACAGCTAGCCGGTCTCGCCGCGCGGCTCCGTCACAGGTTGGGTGGGAGGCGCGACCTCTTCGATGACTCGCTCCAACTCTTGCAGTGCAGTCCGGCTAATCACAATGGCGGCAACCGGAAAGACGATGAGTACGGCGGCAATCGTGATGTACGGAAAAAAGCCGGAGAGCAGGTCCAGGGCCACGGCAAAACTTGAGGGCAGTACCAGCACAAACAAGAAGGTTTGAGTGAGCCGCCGCAGATTGATGTGCCTGGTGTGCATGTTCTACCGGGTGAGCGTCCCTCTAGCTGACAGTACGGCGATTATAGCAGCCGCTTTTTTAATCGCGCAAATTTTCACATGCTAAAAGAGCCTTCATCTTGTTGGGTCCGGCAGCGGGTAGGGGGTTCGCAAAATTCGCTTCATTGTTCTACCATTGGTCAGGCCCGCTACTATCGTAGGTGCGCTAGGATAGCGCACGCTCGCGCCCGGCGCACATGTGCGGCAGGATGCCGCACCTACGCGATGGCTGGCATCCTGGCGGCCTCGTAGGTGCGCTATTTTAGCGCACGCTCTGACATAACCCATGCGTGTGCGCCACAAGTGATACCGGAGGCCGCGCCTGCGGCGCATAGGCAGCAGCCGCCAGCGCGACTTCCCTGCGCCGGCGGCGAGCTAGCGCCATGATCTGTCAGCGGTCAAGCAAAGCAAACACTACCTGCGCCGCGCCGCCTGCCCCTCCATCCACAACAGGAGCAGCAGCCCAATCTCGATGGCCTTATCTATATAGGCGATGAGGGTGCGCGCGCCGATCAAAAGCCATAGCACCACCGTAACCGCAGTGTAGGCGATCAACACCCAGCGCACGCTGTTGCGATAGGGCGCGAGCGCCGGCAGAGGCGCATAGAGCGCGGCGACCAACGCCAGGTAGCCCACGCCATTGGCGATGAACAGCAGGTCAAAGTCCATCTCGGCGACGGCCAGCCAGATGTGAATGGCCGCCGTCGCTACGGCGAGCAGGATGATGCCTATCTGCAAAGGGCCAATCCGGCTTTGGACCTGGGTCATCTGCCTCCTCCTCTTTAGCAATCTTCACTTTGGCAATCTTCGCTCTGTCAAGTTTCACTTGCATAACCTTGCGTCGGCAACGTTCAACCGGCTATGTTCGCTCAGCGACTTCTGACTTAGCAACTGTTGATTTGGCAAGTTTTAATGAAGAGAAGCTATAAGATGAGATAAACGATGGAAGTGGGAGATGGGATGCGCACCCGCTACTGTACAACAGCTTGCCGCGGAACGCAACCGCTTTGCGCTTCCTTTCGGTTTCCGATTCTCCCGCGCATTGGGTACACTAGTCCCATACGGTATTCTCGCTGGAGGCGTCATGCAGGGTCATCTCGACCGTTCCTTGGACCAGACCGCGGCGGCCTACCCGCTGGCCGCTTCCCCCGCCCACCCTCAAACCGCCTGGCGCGAATTGTGGCGGGGCGCGTCGGTCATCTTTCGCAAGCACATGCTCAAGTTCCGCAGCAACCATATGGAGATCGGGGGTACGTTGGGCTGGCCTCTGCTCTGGGTTGCCACCTTCGGCATCGGCATGGAGCAGGTCGTGCGCGTCGATCTGCTGGGCAGCAGCAGCTATCTGGCCTTCATTACCCCCGGCATCATCGCCCTTACCGCGCTCAGCGGCGCGGTCAACAGCGGCATGACCCTGCTGGAGGAGAAGATCAAAGGCATTCTCAAAGAGTATTTCGTCGCGCCCATCCCGCGCCTGAGCATCCTGCTCGCCAGCACGGCCAGCGGGCTGGTCAAGACCCTGCTCCAGTCGGTGATCATCCTGGCGATTGCACTGGCCTTGGGCGCGCGGCTGGCGGGCGGGCCGCTTGGGCTGCCCGCGGCGTTGCTCTACCTGTTGCTCTATGTCATGGCCTTTGTGGGCTTTAGCAACGGCGTGGCCGCGCGCAGCAAGTCCGTGGGCGGCTATCATATGTTGCTCTTTGTGCTCAACCTGCCCCTGCTCTTTCTGAGCAATGCCCTGTATCCGCTGGCGGCCATGCCCCTTTGGATGCGTGTGCTGGCCTATCTCAACCCCACCACCTATGTGGTGGACGGGCTGCGCGCCTCGCTCTTTGGGGCCGGCTCGCTGCCGCCCTGGCTCAACCTCGCGGTGCTGGCCCTCTTTGTCGTGCTCTGCACCCGCTTTGGGCTGCGCAGCTTCCGGCGTATGCTCGACCGGGGCTGAGGACGGTATGGCAGGCAGGCGGTGAGCGCGCAACCGGCCTTTCTTTCTTCGCCATCTTCTCCGTGTTCTCCATGACCACCGGCGTATTTACCGGCG
>DATLZJ010000476.1:0-3258 GCA_035574055.1 Caldilineaceae bacterium | reverse complement strand
CCGCCGATAACCGGGTGGTAGACCTGGCCCAGTTGGACAAACAGGAGCTGCGCCCCTATCGCCGCGATATCCGCATGATCTTCCAAGACCCGTTTTCCTCGCTTAACCCGCGCATGACGGTGCTGGACATTGTGGGCGAGCCGCTGCGCATCAACCGCATCGCCCGCGGCCGCCAGTTGGAGGAGCGGGTAGCCCACGCCCTGGATCGGGTTGGCCTGCGCCCGGAGTATATGCGGCGCTATCCCCATGCCTTCAGCGGCGGCCAGCGCCAGCGTATCGGCATCGCCCGTGCGATTGTCTTTGATCCGCGGGTGGTCATTGCCGATGAGGCCGTGTCGGCCCTGGATGTGTCCGTGCGCGCCCAAATCCTCAAGCTCATGCGCACTTTGCAGCGCGACCTCAACCTGACCTATCTCTTTATCTCCCATGACCTCAGTGTGGTGGAATATATTGCCGACCGCGTGGCCGTGATGTATGTGGGCAAAGTCGTCGAGGTCGCCGAGACCGACGCATTGTACCGGCGTCCCTTCCACCCCTATACTGAGGCGCTCATTTCGGCTGTCCCCAAGCCGGACCCTACGCAACAGTCCAAGCGCATTGTGCTGCAAGGTGAAATTCCTGATCCCGCTAATCCCCCCAGCGGCTGCTATTTCCATCCCCGCTGCCCCTATGTGCAGGAGCGCTGCCGGCATGAGACGCCTTCCTTGCGGGAAGTGGCGCCGGGCCGTTTCGCCGCGTGCCACTATGCGGAGAGCCTCGATCTGCGCGGCGTCAAATGATGTCGTGGGCGAACCGTGAGACCGTCACCGTTAGCCCACTGGGCGGACGATGGAAGCGGTGGGCTTGCGAGGATTAGTAAGCCCGTGAGCCTCGTGCTATGCTTGAGGCTCACGCCGACCCAAGCCCAGACATTATTCCCTGACGCTGCTTGATCGGCCGAGTGCAATGTGCAAGAGGCCCGAAGGGGGAAGCATGTCTGACAAGCTTGACCGCTTTACAAAGCGCGCCCGCCGCGTACTCGTCCTGGCGCAGGAGGAGGCCATACGCCTCAACCATCCCTATATCGGCACAGAGCATCTGCTGTTGGGATTGGCGCGCGAGGAGAGTGGACTGGCCTTGCAGGCGCTACACGCGTTGGGGGTAGAACCGGGCCGGCTGATCCGGGCCATCGAGCGCGCCGTGGGCCGGGGGGAACGCCTGCTATCCCCAAGACCAAAGCCGGCTTTATCCCCCAGCGCCAAACGGGCGATTGAGCTGGCCGTGGATGAGGCGCGGTTGATGGAACGCGCCTATATCGGCACGGAGCATCTCTTGCTTGGTGTATTGCGTGAGGGCGAGAGCATCGCCGTGCGCGTGTTGAGCGCCCTGGGCATTGACCTGGACCCCACGCGCATTGAAGTTCTCCAGAAGTTGTTCACGATGAAGAGCAAGGCCAGTGAGTTGCAGGCGGCGCAGTGGGAACAGCTTGACTCTCTGGTCTATGACTTGACCGAAGCGGCCTCGGCAGACCAGCTCGACCCGCTCATCGGACGCCAAGCCGAGCTGGAGCGGCTGTTCCAGGTTCTCTGCCGCCGCACCAAGCACAACCCGCTGCTCATCGGCGAGCCGGGTGTGGGCAAGCGAACGCTGATCCGAGGGCTGGCCCAACGCATTATCGAGGGAAATGTCCCGGAGCCGCTGCAACATCGTCGCCTGCTGCGGCTGGAGGTGAGCAGCCACAGCTCATCTGGCCTCGATTTCGGTTGGCTGGAGGGCCAGTTACATTCGCTCCTGGAGATATGCGCCGCCACCAACGCGCTGCTCTTTATTGACCAACTACATACCTGGGTAACTACCGCCGGTACGTTCCCCGTCTCTGCTGCGCTGCTGAGACAGGAGGTGAGCCGGGGCCGCGTCCAGATCATCGGCGCTACCACGCCTGACTCCTACCGCCGCTTCATCGGCCCGGATGCCGAGCGCGAGTGGGCCTTGCAGCCGCTCTTGATTCACGAGCCGTCGCCGGATGAAACCCTAGAGATCCTGCGCGCTCTGAAGGCTCGCTACGAGGCGCACCACCGTCTACCGATCAGCGACGAGGCGCTGCGGGCAGCCGTGGCGTTGGCGGCGCGCTATGTGCCGGAGCGCGTCTTGCCTGAAAAAGCGCTAGACCTGCTCGACGAGGCCGGCAGCCGGCGAAACGTCGAGCGGGCGGCTGCCGGCAGCGAGTCCGATGCCCCACCTCAGGTGACGCCGGCAGACATTGCCGCAGTGGTCGCCCAGTGGACAGGGCTGCCGGTAAGCCAGATCATGGCGGAAGGAATCTCCGGCAGCGAAGACGAGCCTCCCGTGGAACTATCTCCTTGAGCGGAGAGCCGATGCGCCGCGTGTGTGCCGAGCCGAGCGCCTACCGGCCCGATGGCGACGCCGAGCCAGACGGCGTCCCGCGGCGTATGCTGGCCTCATAGAGGGGCAGCAGCGCCTGCCACACCTTTGCCACATGATCGGCAAGCCCGACCCTCATACCGATGGCCTGCTGTGGAGAAAGGCGCTGGTAGAGGTAGAAATCACACCAGCTATCCGCCGGCAGGTGATCGATCCACCCTGCGAAACCGGCCTGGTCAATGGCTTTGGGCGCGCCGTCACCCTCCGTTAGCGTCAGACCCTCCGCCGTGGTTCGGATATAGTATGTGGTCACAATCTGGCGCGTAGCTTGGTCAATGATGTCCGCCTGCCACTGCAAGTTGTGCTCGCGCATGGCCGCCATCATCTGCTGCCACAGCTCGCCCTGCGTAGCCAGGGCGAGTGTAAAGCGCGTCCAGTCCCAGGTGATATCTAGCCTTTCATGACTCTTCTCGATATAAAACCCATGGTAGGCGCACGTATCATCGAGCCAGAGGGTAAATTTGGCAGTATGTGGCGGCGCGCCATCCTTCTTGATGCGAAATAGCTCTTGGACGTAAACCTGGCAGCGACGATTGGCCGGGCGCGACTCGAAGGGCATACCGGTCAGTTGGTGGAGCCGTTTCGCCAGCAGCCCACCCAGGCTGTCTCTGGCCCGCCAGCTTGTGCCGGCCGGATTGGTTTTGAAATCGCTCTCAACCAGCCCTTGAAATTTGTTGGTTTTCTCAACCCTGTGTTTCGATTGGGAGGGCCGCGCCGGCTGGACGACACGAACCCGCCGCGGCTCCTCGCCGATGTCGTCGTCGGCATCGGGGTAGTCGTCCTCAATCTCCATATTCTCCAGAATTCGCAACTGGTCGGCAATCAGGGTTTCCTGCG
>DATLZJ010000475.1:0-3324 GCA_035574055.1 Caldilineaceae bacterium | reverse complement strand
AGGGCGAGTCCTCGGCGTTGAAGGCTTTTTCGCCCTTCCAACAAGCGATCTGGTGCTCGCGCTGTCCCTCTGGGAAGGCGAGCGGCATGGTGTCATAGTGCAGGTGCCAGCCGAACCACGGGTTGAGCCAACCCTGGTCGTAGAAGCGGTCCACCGGGCTGTCGGCGGCATTGGCCCAGCGCGTGCCCTCCTCCAGCCATTGCTTCAGATCATCCCAGGTGTTGACATTGCCGATAGGGTTCAGCCCGGCCTCGTCCAGCAAGTCCTGATGGAACTGCCAGGTCATCACCACCCCCAGGTAGGGGTCAATGCAGCGCGGGCCGGGCAGGCCATAGATGTTGGACCAGGTGTTCTTGATGTCCCAGAGGAACAGGTCCCAGTAGGGATAGTCAATGGTGCTCAGGTCAACGGCGACTTCGTAGGTGTCTTTGTTGAGCCGGAAGCTGTTGCCGCTGGCCCAAACGGTCTCCATTGCCGGAATGTAGCCGCCCGCGACCTTGGCGACGTAGGCGGGTTGGCCGTCCTCGCTGTGGGTGATCAAGGTGACGGTCGCCTCAGGATGCTCCTCGCTGAAGAGGTCGAAGATCTGCTGGTGCTGGTTCTGGTACTCCGGCGTGTCCATCACCACCTCCAGCACGACCGTCTCCTGGGGAGGCGCTGCCGCCTCTCCCCCGCCAGCAGCGCCTGCTGCGGGAGCCTCTGGCCCTGTGCTGGGAGCCGTAGCCGGGGCACAGGCCGCCGCCAGCCATGTGCCCACGCCAAAGGCGGAGAGACGGAGAAACGAACGGCGGGTTAGGGAAGCTTGCTGCATAGGGTTCTTCCTCCTTGATGGCTCGATGAGCCACCGGTGGCAATTATCCTCCTCACGCTCGAAAGGGATAGGGTGTGCTGCGTAAGCTGCCTCCTTTCTAGCATCAGCGACACACGCCAAGTTGCACTCTGTATTCGATTTGCTCTGGGTGCGGACGCTTACCTCCTTTCCTTGCAGGCTGCTCTCGATATGATGGTTCGCCCCAGAGGTAATGTCAGCTCAGATGAACCACCTGGTTTGCCGCGGCCGACTCATAGGCCGCATAAACCAGCCGCATGGTCTTGAGATTATCCTCGCCACTGGTCTCTGCAGGCCGCCCATGCTTGAGCGCATCCAGCAGATCGGCGTTGCAGGGCACGATGCTGGCATGGACTACAGCATAGCGAGGGTCAGCCCAGGGATAGTAGGGCGGCGTCACCTGGCGGGCCAGGACGCCCTCCTCGGTCGTCACCCGCAGCCAGAGGCCCGGCGCCAGCTCAATCGTCCCCTTCTTGCCCTCGATAAAGACCAGCGTCTCCGGGAAACATTGATGTTCGACCTTGCTGGAGTAGCTGATGTCGCAGGTGCAGATCAGGTCGCCGATGCGCAGCATGGCCGAGGCCACATCTTCGCCCTTGATGTCGTCGCGTGTGCGGTAGGTTTGGGCGTAGATGCTCTGGGCTTCGCCAAAGAAGAAGCGAGCCAGGTCAAAGAGATGGCTGCCCACGTCGGTGAAGGCGAAACGCTCCAGCTCCTTCAAGAACGGCTGGTTCTCAAAGATGGCGGGCAGACCATGGATAAACTGGATACGGGCGCGGAAGGGCTGGCCGATGGTCCCTTTATCCAAGACCTGCTTGAGCGCGCGCATGGGCGCCTGCCAGCGGAAGTTTTCGTGAATGGCGAAGGGGACGCCAGCCTCACGGCACGCCTGGACCATCTGCTGGCAAGTGGCGTAGTCGCCCGCCATCGGCTTCTGGCAGATGACCGGCAGCTTGTGCTGGGCCGCCAGCAGCACCAGCGGCGCATGGCCCGGCACCTCGGTGATGATGTCCACGAAGTCCAGCTCCTCGTTGCGCAGCATCTCCTCCGGGTCGCCGTAGACGCGAGGGATGTTGAACTTGGCGGCCACAGCCTCGGCCTTGGAGACGGTGCGGTTGTAGATGGCGACCAGCTCCACGCCGCCGACTTCAAACCAGGCCGGGATCTGAAAGTGCGACCAGAACCCGGCGCCCATCACGGCAAACTTCAAATGCGACATGACCGGCTCCTCATGGTCAGTGAACAGCATCTTTGCACTTGCGTAGGGCCATCCCTTGTTGTGTGAACCAGGCGTGTAGGGGCGACCCTGGTGGGCGCCCTCACCGGCCAAAGGCAGGCGCCAGGCCCGCCCCTACAGGGCCTCGACCGAGGCTGAATGGCATCAAGGCTTGAGCAGCACTTTCATCACCTCATGGGACTTAACTAATGCAAAGCCGCGGTCATACTCCTCCAGCGGCAAGATGTGCGAGATCAAGGGCTTGAGATTGAGCTTGTCCGCCTCAAGCAACTGCACCATGCGCCGCCAGGTCTCCCAGGTGCGCCCCATGGTGCTGCGCAGGGTGATCTCGCGGCGGGTCATCTTGAAAAAGGGATTGAAGGTGACGGGACGGTCAAAGGTGCCGATGGTGACGACCGTGCCCAGCGTGCGCACCAGGTCAAAGGCCTGGTCGAGCGCCTTCTGGGTGGCTGCCGTCTCCAGCACAAAGTCGGCCCCGCGCCCGCGGCTCATAGCCTGCACCACCTGTACCGGGTCCTGGCGCTTGACATCCACCACCGTCCCGCCGCCGATCTCCGCGGCCATCTCCAGCCGGGCGTCCACCAGATCGGTCATCACCACCCGCGCGCCGCCGGCGGCAAGCGTCTGGGCGGCCATCAGGCCGATGGGGCCGCAACCGATGACCACCGCCACCTCGCCCGGCTCATGGGGCGTATTGTCCACCGCATGGACCGCCACCCCCAGGTTCTCCAACAGCGCCGCCTCCTCCAGACTCAGACCATCCGGTAATTTCGCCAGCGCCCGCTCCGGCAGCACGGCATACTCGGCGAAGGCCCCGCGGCGCTTGCCGTAGATCTCCCGCTCGGCGCACATGTTGGTGTAGCCGGCGCGGCAGGCTTCACAGTGGCCGCAGTAGATCAGCGGGTCCACCGTGATGCGGTCGCCGGGACGAAATTGCTTGACCGCCGGCCCGACCTCAGTCACCACCGCGGCCACCTCATGGCCCAATACGGTGGGCAGCGCCAGGGTCGAGTCACTGGCGGCCCATTCATTCCAGTCATAGACCTTGGTCTCGCCCACGCAGATGGCGCAATATTCGACCCTGAACTTCACGTCGTCGAGTTCTTGAAGTTGCGGCTCCGGAATCTCGCGCAGAACCAAGCCTGGCGCCGGCGATTCCTTCAGTAATGCCTTCATCGGGTAAATACCTTCTGGGCCATCAGCGGCATATAAAGGCTTTGGCCGCCGTCTACATCCACGACCTGGCCGGTGACATGGC
>DATLZJ010000474.1:0-2616 GCA_035574055.1 Caldilineaceae bacterium | reverse complement strand
GCTGTCACAGCCGCCATTGCCGCCCTCGCGGGCTTTTTCACCCACCGGTCGGTGCAGCCGCCGCCGCCCGGTCTGCCAACATTGCGTGCGTTTCAGGCGGCGCAGGGCGTCATTGCCCGCGCGTGGGTGGCGCAACGGACCGGCTGGCGCTGACGCCTGCCGCACATAGCGTGCGTTCAGAGAGAGCATCATGGCTGACACATCTTCGCAAGGGCCGGCTGATTCCCAGGGGCTGGCCGAGATCGTCGAGCAAATCCGCGCCCAACTCACCGCTGTCAACCAACTGCGCGACGAGACGCTCAACCGCAGCCGGTCGCTGGTTCGCGCCTGCGCCGAGAGCATCCGCGCCATGCACCGCCATGAGTGGGAGCAGGCCACGGCGATGCTCGACGCGGCGCGCGCCGCCGCCGCCGAGATGGTGGCGCCGCTCAAGGAGTATCCCATGCTCTACCACGCAGGCTACACCCAAGACGCGCTCAAAGAGTTGGTCGAGGCCCATCTGCTCTTTGCTGTGCTGCGCGGCGCGCCCGCGCCCCAGCCCGATGCGCTCCAGGTGACGCCTGCCACATACCTGCGGGGCATGAGCGAAGCCGCCACCGAGGCCCGGCGCTTTGTGCTGGACCTCATGCGCCGCGGCCAGATCGCCGAGGCCGAGCCATATCTGGACTTTATGGATGAGGTCTATAGCCTGTTGATCACCGTAGACTTTCCGGACGCGATCACCGATGGGCTGCGCCGTCACACCGATGTGCTGCGCAATGTGCTGGAGCGGACGCGCGGCGACCTCACGCTGGGCTTCCGCCAGGAGCAGCTGCGCCTCGCCTTGCGCAGCTTCGAGGCCCGGCTCGATGCTGTGACCGGCGCGCACCTGGCCGATCTGCCCGACCCAGGGCAGGGTTTCCTCGGCGAGTCGCCGGAGGGCGGCGAGGGCGCGGACGCCTAGCCCTCAGGTAGATAGGAGTAGGGGGACGGAGCCATGGCAAAGGACCGGTCTTTGGTGCGCGCCTCCGATATCGGGGCATGGGCCTATTGCGGGCGGGCCTGGTTCCTGGCCCAGGTCAAAGGGGTGGCGCACCAACGACCGGAGGCGTTGGTCGCGGGAACCGCTGCCCACCGCCGCCACGGTCGCCGGGTGGCGCAGGCGACGCGCGCCCAACGGATCGGTTGGTGGCTGGCCGGGATCGGCGCACTCCTGGCCGCGCTGATGCTCATGCTGTTGATGCTGTCGCTTTATCGTTCCTAACCTGTTATCGTTCCTAACCTGCGTTTTACGTTTCAAGGACGAACGCTTGTCACTTTTGTTTTGGCGCACCAAGCCGGCGGAGCCGGCGCATCCGCATATTGAGGAAGGGTCGCTGGCCCAACAAGCCATTACCTGCCTGCAAAAGGCGGCGCTGGTTCAGCCGGAAAACCCGGACCTATTTGTCGAGGAGCGGGTGATTTGGCAGCCCGATTCGTGGCTGCTGCAACGCTGCTGGCAGGCCCTGGCCGATGGCGGCGCAGGCGAAGCCGCCCTGGCCGTGGCTGCCCTGCTGGAGCCGCGCAGCCCCCTGGCCCGCGCCCAGGCGCTCTACCGGCTCGCCCAGCAGCTCCCCACCTATCCGGACCTGGCCCCCCTGGTGCGCCGCGAGCTGCAACAGGCGCGCCTCCGGCTCTTTGGCCCGTGGACGCCCGGCGACGAGAACCGCCAGGTGGACCGGCTGCTCCTGCTGGGCGCGGCGGCGGTGCTGGTCGGCGACCCGGCGCTGGCCTTTGCCTGCCTGGAGCGGGCCGACCAGTCCCCGCGGGTCTGGGACCGGGTGATGGTGACGGCGGAGCTGCGCGGGCTGCTGGCCGAGATTGTGGCGCGTGTAGGGCTGCACCCCCTGACCAACCAGCTCATCACGCTGTCCATCCGCCGCTATGAGGAGACCGGCGCGCAATTCCTCCATCAAATCCTGGCGCTGATCGGCCCGCGCCTGGCCCGCGAGCAGCTTCCCCGGCGCACGGCCAAGCTGATGCAGCGTTGCGTGGATACGTTTCAGTTCGCGACCCTTACCAGCCTGACCAGCCGGCGCCTGGCCGCCAGCGCCTTCGGCCAGGCAGGGCTGGTCCACGACGTGCTGGCCCAACTGACGACAATTGCCAATGTGCAGGAGGCGCGGCGGGAGAGCGGGTTGAGCAGCGGCAAAGGCGACCCTCACTTTCTGCGCCAGGTCAAACGGCCCACGGCCAACCCCGATATAGACTTCCAGGTTTACACCCTGCAAGAGGCAGTGCGCGCCATGCCGGTGCGCAGCGTCAGCCGCGAGGAGCGTATCGCCCTCGCCGACCAGCTTGCCATCCTTGCCATCCAGAGCGACGGCTGGACGGCAGCCAGCGCCGCCGCCAGCCTGGTGGAGCTAGGCGCGCTGAAGTATGCCGTCAATGTCGTTGATCATATCCCTGCCCAAGACCCCACGCGCAGCGAAGGGGTGCTCTCGCTGGTGCGCGCGCTGCTCGACTTCGGCGATCCACAGCTTGCCGAGGAACAGGCCAATAAGGCCGTGGCCTGGGTCAAATCGCTGGACCGCCGCAACCCGGAACGCGCCACCATCTGGGGATTGGCCGAGATCTACCTCGCCCACGACCTGCCGG
>DATLZJ010000473.1:0-5061 GCA_035574055.1 Caldilineaceae bacterium | reverse complement strand
GGCGCGTGGTCAAGGGCGTCAATTTCGTTGACCTGGTAGATGCCGGCGACCCGGTGGAGCAGGCCCAAGTCTATGACCGGGAGGGGGCGGATGAGCTGGTCTTCTTGGACATTACCGCCACCCATGAAGCCCGCGACATTGTGATTGACATGGTGCGTCGCGTGGCCGACGCGGTGTTTATCCCGTTTACGGTAGGCGGCGGCATCCGCACCGTGGAGGACATGCGTGCGATTTTGCTGGCCGGGGCCGATAAGGTGAGCATCAACAGCGCCGCAGTGCGCAGCCCGCAGTTGATCCGGGAAGCCGCCACCCGTTTCGGCAGCCAGTGTATTGTGGTGGCGATTGATGCGCGCCGGCGCACGGGCGATGACCTCCTGCAGCGCGGCGCGGGATGGGATGTCTATGTGAGCGGGGGACGGATCAATACCGAACTGGATGCGGTCGCCTGGGCGCGCGAGGCAGAGCGCCAGGGCGCAGGTGAAATCCTGTTGACTTCGATGGATGGCGACGGCACATTGGAGGGGTACGACGTTGCCCTGACGCGGGCGGTCAGTGACGCCGTCAACATTCCCGTGATCGCCAGCGGCGGCGCCGGACACCCTGAGCATTTCGCCGCGGCGCTCACCGAAGGGGGCGCGGCGGCGGCGCTGGCGGCGAGCCTGTTCCACTTCAGGCAACTGAGCATCGGGCAGGTCAAAGCCTATCTGTCTCAGGCGGGCGTCCCGGTGCGGATGGCCCTCCACGACCTGATCTAGCGGGGGAGGGCCAAGATGGAAGGGATTGAGTGGAGGGTCTCCCCTGCGGGGCCTACCCCCGTCGAGGCGCTGGGCCGGGAAGAGTTCCTGGCGCTGGTGCAGTACGATGCCAATGGGCTTGTGCCGGCTATCGTGCAGGATGCAGGGACGCGGGAAGTCCTGATGATGGCCTGGATGAACGCCGAAAGCCTGGCGGAAACGCTGGCGACAGGTGAGATGGTCTTTTGGAGCCGGAGCCGCAAGGCGCTCTGGCACAAGGGAGCGACCAGCGGCAACACACAGCGGGTGGTTGAGCTGCGGATTGACTGCGATGGCGATACGCTGCTGGCGCTGGTGGAGCCTGCCGGGCCGGCCTGCCATACGGGGGCCGTTGCCTGTTTCTTTCGGGCGCTTGCGCCCACCCATTGATCCTGGTTGATCCTAGATCGCCCGCATCGCACCGTGGACAAGAGCGCATGAGTAGCCAAGAGCATGTGAGCAGCGTCGTACAGCAGGTCTTTGAGATTGTCGCCAGCCGCAAAGAGAATGCGCCGGAGGGGTCTTACACGGCGAAGCTCTACGCCGCAGGCGAGACCGAAATCCTCAAGAAGATCGGCGAGGAGGCCGTTGAGGTGGTTGTCGCCGCAAGCAAAGAGTCAGATGAGCGGGTGGTCTATGAGCTGGCCGACCTGCTCTACCACAGCATGGTGCTGTTGGCCGCGCGTGGGCTGGCATGGTCGGATATTGAGAAGGAACTGGCAAGAAGAGTCCGCTAGCGCCGGAGCGTAGATCCGGCGTGAGACCGGCCCCTAAAGTTGCGCGAACTGATGTTCTCGTGCATGATCTAGGGGCCTAGAGTTACCACGTTTACCGAGAGTCGTCCAAAATCAGACGGTCGCACCCCTCGCCGGGGCGCACAGGCGGCTGTGATTTTGGCGGCTCTTTTTGTTGTGCAGGTCTAGCTCGAGGTGGAAGTTTGGTATCGGTTGATGAGACCAGTGGACGGACCCATTGGACGAACCTATTGAAAGGTAGAAGAGAGCATGGAGACCCCCCAGTCTGACCAGTCTGAGAAATCGGAGCCTCCCGATTGCCCTAAGCAGCCTCCCCATCCGTGGACAGATGTGCCGCTTGCGCAGTGGCAGGACTGGCGCTGGCAGTTGAGCCATCGTCTGAACACGGTTGATGACTTTGCCCGGGTGATTCGCCTGACGGCAGACGAGATCGAGGGGCTGTCGGCGCCCGGCCATTTTCGTGTAGATGTGACACCCTACTTTGCCAGCCTAATGGACCCGGACGACCCCCATTGCCCGGTGCGCCGCCAGATCATCCCTACCGCCGCCGAGCTGGCGCCCTTCCCCGCCGAGATGGTGGACTCGCTCAACGAAGAGGCTCACTCGCCCGTGCCGGGGCTGGTTCACCGTTACCCCGACCGTGTGTTGATGCTGGTCACCACCCAATGCGCCAGCTATTGCCGCTACTGCACCCGCAGCCGGATCGTGGGCGATCCGGCAGTCCAGTTCAGCCGTCGTGACTTCGACCGGCAGATCGAGTACATTGCCAATACCCCGCAAGTGCGCGACGTACTGCTTTCCGGCGGCGACCCGCTGACGGTCCCCCAGCGTATCCTAGAGGACCTGCTGCGCCGCCTGCGCGCGATTCCGCACCTGGAGATCGTGCGCATCGGCTCGCGGGTGCCGGTCTTCCTGCCCCAGCGGATCACGCCGGAGCTGGTCGCCATGCTGCGCCAATATCATCCCCTGTGGATGAATATCCACTTCAACCATCCCAAGGAGATCACGCCGGAGGTCGAGGTCGCCTTAGCGCGCTTGGCGGACGCCGGGATTCCGTTGGGCTGCCAGAGCGTCTTGCTGGCGGGCGTCAACGATTGCCCGCATGTGATGAAGGAGCTATGCCAGAAGTTGGTGCGCAACCGGGTGCGGCCCTACTATCTTTACCAGTGTGACCTGGTGCATGGCGCCGGGCACTTCCGCACGCCGGTCTCGGTCGGCATCGAGATCATGGAGGCGCTGCGCGGCCACACGTCGGGCTACGCCATCCCCACCTATGTGATAGACGCGCCGGGCGGCGGCGGCAAGGTGCCGGTCATGCCCAACTATGTGATCAGCCAGTCGGCGGACCGGGTGGTGGTGCGCAACTACGAAGGGTATATGAGCGCCTATACCCAGCCGGAGCAGTACAGCCGTCACGACCCTCGCACCTGTCCGGCCTGCCAGGCAGCAGCCCGCGCTCAGACAGGGCAGGAGGGGGTGAGCGCACTGTTGAGCGGAAGCAAGCTCTATCTTGCGCCAGAGGGCTTTAATTCGGTCCACCGGCGTCTTCCTGAACTGGAGCGGGAGCCAGTGCAAGCGCTGCCAGCAATGGCCTATCCAGTAACGAACGGGGTCGCCCATGACTGAGCGGCGAGGGGAGCGCCCGCTCCGAGTTGCGGTGCTGGCAAATCTGAAAAAGAATGCGCCTACCTGGCCGGGCATGTCGCCCGACCAGTGGGATGATCTGGATTCCGAGAAGACCATCAACAGCATTGTGGACGCACTGGCGTCGAGAGGTCATGAGGTTGAATTCCTGGAGGGCAACCTGACCCTGGTCAACACGCTGCCCAAGCTGAAGCCGGACATCTGCTTCAATCTCTGTGAGGGGCACTTCGGCGATGCGCGCGAGGCGCATGTGCCGGCCCTGCTGGAGATGATGCGGATGCCGTACACCGGCTCTAAGGTGCTGACCCTGGCGCTGGCGCTGGACAAGCCGATGACCAAACGGGTGCTGTGCTATCACGGGCTGCCCACACCGGCGTTCCAGGTCTTTGAGCGGGAAAGCGAGCCGCTAGACCCGGCGCTGGCCTTTCCGCTCTTTGTCAAGCCCAGCCGGGAAGGCACGGGGATGGGGATCAGCCCTGCCTCGATTGTCTATGAGGAGGCGCAACTGCGCAGCCAGATCAGGCAGATCCTTGAGCGCTATCGGCAGCCGGCGCTGGTAGAGCGCTTTGTTGAGGGCCGCGAAGTGACGTTGGGCCTGGTGGGTAATCTGCCGGCGCCGGTAGCGCGGCGGATGCCGGCGGACAGTGAAGCGCCGCGGGTGATGCGCGGGCTGCATTTTTTCCCCCCGCTGGAGGTGGATATGAGCAAGTATCCAGTGGAGGAGGGCGGCATCTACTCCAATCGGTTGAAAGTGGACTTAGCAGACACCTTCTACTACCAATGCCCTGCGCCGCTTCCCCAAGCGCAGGTCGAGCAGCTTGAACGGCTCACGGCGGCGGTCTTCCGGGTGACCGGCTGCCTGGATGTGGCGCGGGTAGATTTCCGGCTCGACGCCAGCCAGGACGATGCGCCTTACATCCTGGAGATCAACCCCCTACCGGGCCTGAACCCAGGCTACTCGGACCTCTGCATCGAAGCCGCCGCGGGCGGCTGGACTTACGAGGAGCTGATCAACCGCATCTTGGATGAGGCGGTGCAGCGCTACGGGCTGTGATGCGCGCGCAAACGAGCGATGTGTTGGCGGCGCCTGGCGACACTTCCAGGGCCTTTGCTTGGGACATCGTTACGCACAGTGGTAGAATGACGGAGGAGCATGACCAGTGTAGGAGAATGGCCGGCGGGGCGCAAGGGTAATGGCGCAGCGCCCACATTCCCAAAGGAGTCAACGACTATGGCCCTTGCGGCGCGGGATATGCAGTGGATGCGAGAGGTCCAGCTTGACGACGAGCAAGTGGACCAGCCGGCAGCGGAGCGATTTGGCTTTGAGGGCTTAACCTTCGACGATGTGCTGTTGGTGCCCGGCTATACGGAAACCCTGCCGGCGGAGGTGGACCTGAGTGTGCGGCTCCATGAGCGGCTGCACCTGAATATTCCGGTGCTGAGCGCGGCCATGGACACGGTGACCGAAAGCGAGCTGGCGATTGCGCTGGCGCGCCAGGGGGGGCTGGGTGTGGTGCATCGCAATATGACGCCACAACAGCAGGCCGAGGAAGTCGACAAGGTCAAGCGCAGCGAGAGCGGCATGATCGTAGACCCGGTGACGCTGCCGCCCCATGCGACCCTGGCCGAGGCCGAGGCGGTGATGAGCCGCTACCGGATCAGCGGTGTGCCCATCACCGACAACGCGGGCAAGCTGGTGGGTATTTTGACCAATCGAGATGTGCGCTTCGCCACCGACTTCAACCGCCCGGTAGCCGAGTACATGACGAAGGAGGGCCTGATCACGGCGCGGCTGGGGACGACCTTGGCCGAGGCGCAGGATATTCTCCACCGTTACCGGATCGAAAAGCTGCCGCTGGTGGACGACCACGGCTACCTGAAGGGGTTGA
>DATLZJ010000472.1:0-3273 GCA_035574055.1 Caldilineaceae bacterium | reverse complement strand
AGGGTCAGGAACCGCCGGACGGTGAAGAGCCGCCGGCGCCTGAGGAGCCAGCCAAGCCGCGCGGGCCGCTGGTCGAGCAGCGCATTGACGAGCACTTCCGCCGCTACAACATGGCCATCAAGCCGATCCCGTCCCGGCCAGATAATCCGGGCGGGGATATGGTCTATCTGGTCAAAGATGTCTTCATGACCTTCTACGGCTCTTGGGAGCCAGGCGGCTCCCCCGATGCTGTGCCAGAGTGGGCGCGCGCCGATTATTTGCGGCCTGAGTTCTTGGAGGCTGGCGCCGATCATCACCTCTTTGCGGCCATCATCGGCCCCGATGGCGAATTTATCAAGGGCCATGAGGTGCTCTTCTGGTCGGATGGTTTTGAGCGCCTCGGCGATCCCACCTACAACGCCTACAGCCGCGAACGCACCAAGGAAACCTCCGGCTGGGCCAATATGTTCATGGCGGGCGGCAGCTCCTTCTGGCCGGAAAGCGGCGAGAGCGGGCCGTGGTGCTGGGCGCCTGCCGGCGCGGCTGAGGTCGTCTGCGGCGGCGGTTTGCCCCTGGGCCACCCTGTCTCGACCTTTGTCGTCTGGCAGGCTGTGCCGCGCGCCGAATGGGAGGAGACCCTCGGCGAAGAGCCGGAGGCCGGGGAGCCAACCGAACCGGCCAAGCCGGCGCCGCCCACACCCACGGTAGAGACGCGCATCAGCGAATGGGTGCCGCTCTACAACATCACCATCAAGCCCATCTCGGCGCGGCCCGATCACCCCACCGGGGATGTGATCTACCTGGTGCGCGATATTTTTACGACCCGCAACGGCTCGTGGGAGCCGATTGCGCTGCCGGGATCAGTCCCCCAATGGGCGCGGGATGAATACCTCAAGCCGGTCAATTCGCCCGATTACTTTGACGACGCCGGCGGCGATCACCATCTCTTTGCCGCAGTGATTGGGCTGGACGGCAAGCTCGTCCGCCAGCAGGAGATCATCTATTGGTCCGACGGCTTCGAGAGGTTGGGCGATCCGGAGTACGATGGCTATGTGCGCCGCTTTACCAAAGAACGCTCCGGCTGGGCCAATATCATCACCGGGCCGGGCAGCAGCTATGTGCCCGAGCGGGGGGAAAGTGGGCCATGGTGCTGGGCGCCTGCCGGCGCGGCTGAGGTCGTCTGCGGCGGCGGTCTTCCGGCCAACCACCACATTTCCTTCTTCGTCGTCTGGCAGGCCGTCGCTAACCCGGAAAGCGGCCAGCCTGGCGCTGAGGACGATCACCACATCTTCCTGCCCATCGTCACCGGCGCGCCGGCCATCGCCGGTAGAGGGGTAGCAGCGCCCTCTGTAGAGATGAGCAGCGCCGCGCTTCACCTCCTGCGCCAGGCGGCATGGATGCGCCTGAATGTGGAGTACCGGCCCGATTCCATCCTTGGCGCCTATGCGCGCAAGGCAGGGTTAGGGCGGCCCGTAACACAGGAATTTGAGGTAGGGAACATGCGCGCCCAGGGCTTTGAGGGCGGCATCGTCTTTGCCGAGGGCAACCGGGTCAGCCACATCAGTTGGTGAGAGAATCCCTCACCAAGATACGCGGCAGACAAAATAATCGCTTAGGGGGCGACTTCCGGCCTGCCGATCACGTCAAGCAGGAAGGGATAGACCTTGTCCACCTGCTGCTTGGGCTGGGCCGGGTCCATCAGGTCGTGAATGAGCCGGTCCTCGGCAGGAAAGCTGACGACCTTCACGTCGGCCCCCTGTCGCCGCCACAGTTCCGCCAAGGCCAGCGCCGCCCGGTTGTCTACAATTTCATCGCTAGGGTTGATGACGACACAGATGGAGTGGGCGGCGGGCGCGTGTCGCTGCGCCGCCTGCTCCACCAACAGCGACATCTGCAACAGCGTCCCCACCCCGCGCGTCGAATAGCCCAGGTAGGCGTGCTCCGGCCCAGGTTTCTGCTCCTTGAGCACAGGGTCCCACCAACGGAACTCATCGCGCCGGCGCGGCAGCACATTGGCGTAGAGCCGGCGCAGATGAGGCGGTACGGCGCGTAGGCCAAAGGCAGGCGATACTAAGATCGCGCGCCGGATTTCCGGGCGGCGGGTCGCGGCCCAGCCAGCCAGCACGCCGCCAAAGGAAAAGCCGAGCACCACCAGCTCTTGCCCCAACCCACAGGCAATATCCACAACCTCATCCAGGAAGGCTGTTAACAGGGCCGGCGTTGCCCGCCCAAGGTCGGCAGGCTGCCGGACAACCCGGCCATGCAAGGGTTGCAGGGGCACAAAGACGGTGTCGCCCGCGGCATGGAGCTGGGGCGCAAGCTGATGAAACTGGTGGGGGCAATTGGTGTAGCCGTGGAGAAGAAGGAACACACGCCGCGTGGCGTGGCCGTGGTCCAGCAGCACCGTGCGGCAAAGCGGGTTGATCTCGTCGCCCTCGGCTGCCTGAAGCGCCCGAATACGCGCGACCGCCTCGTCATAACTGCGGGTGGGCCGAGAGGTTCGATGGCCTGCCGGCGGCGCGATGCGCCAGAGATAGTAATAGCCTGCAAAGCCGGCTGCGCCCAACCCTACAGCCAGCCAGACCTTGCGCACGGGCTAACGTAGATGGGTCAAGAAGTCTCGACCCACGACAATACGCACATCAACCGGCGCCGAGACATTGAGACCATGAAGGCTGGAGAGGTTTGGCTCCAGCGCCAGGTCGCTGCCCACTTGTTTCACCAGCTCATCCGGCACACCATAGTTGATGATGATGGTGCGCCCATAATCGCTGCGGTCGGCGTCGCCGATGGAGACCACTTGCCAGCCCTGGCGCTGCAACAGATCACGGGTCGCCGCAGCCACCCCAGGCTCGCCTGTGCCGTTGAGGATCTCGATCCGCACCCACGCGGAATCGGCCATCGCCACCGAATCGCCGCCCGCCGTGGGTGAGAAGAAACCGGCCAGCGCGCTGCGCACTGCCGTGCGATCCGGCATCAGGATCCAGGCCCCTTCTTCCGTATAGGTCTCCACGCCAAAGCGACTATCCAGCACAAGTTGGCGAATCTCACGCAATGAGCTGCCCCGCATATAGTTGGCAAACTCCAACTGGAGCGCCATCGGGATGTCGGTCTCGATGCTGCTGCGCATGGTGTAGAGCAGCCGCGGCAGCTTCGGCAAGAGCGTGGGCAGCATATCGGCGCGCAGCACCTTGTCCAGCACGGCGCGAATGACCTGTTGCTGGCGGCTGGCGCGGGCATAATCGTCATCCACATTGCGCGTGCGGACATAGCGCAGCGCGGTCTCACCGTCCA
>DATLZJ010000471.1:0-2309 GCA_035574055.1 Caldilineaceae bacterium | reverse complement strand
CCGCGGCCATGCCCACCGCCAGCCCGCCGCCGCCGATGGGGATCAAGACCGCATCCAGGTTGTCCACCTGGCGGCAAAGCTCCAGCCCCAAGGTTCCCGTGCCCAATAAGGTGAGCGGTCCCTCGAATGGGTGGACAAAAGTGCGCCCCTCCTCCTCTTGAATCTGGGCGACCCGGCGGAACGCTTCGCCCACATCATCCACCAGCACGACCTCCGCGCCAAAGGCGCGGCAGCGGGCGACGCGGAAGGGGTTCGCCGTCTTGGGCATCACCACCTTGGCCGACGTTCCCATCAACTGGGCGGCATAGGCGACGGCGATGGCATGGTTGCCGGCGCTGACCGCCGTCACTCCCCTGGCGCGGGCGGCAGCGTCCAGCGCCAGCAGGTTCGAGAGCGCGCCGCGCGCCTTGAAGCTGCCGGTATGCTGGAAGAGCTCCAGCTTGAGCCATACCTCCGTCTCCGGCCCCAACATGGCCTCCAGGTCTTGCCCTTGCCAGCGCCAGACCGGCGTCTCCACGATCCGTCCATCGAGCCGCGCGCGCGTCTCAGCGATTTCGTCCAGCGTCAGCAGCTCCGTGACCTCTTGGCTCATCAGCTCACCCCAAAACAAATCCTGTAAGCACTCAGAAGAGGTTCATTTACCAGTTCAAGATGCCGTCAAACCAGCCTTGGACGTACATACTGTATAACCCGTAGAGCAGATAGATGCCCACCGCGGTGACCAACACGCCCAGCACATAGTCGCGCCGCGACCAGAGACGCTTTAGCTCGCTCCAGACGCCCGCCGGCCGGTAGAGTATGATGATCAGGAGGATGATCAAGAGAAGCACGATCCGCAGACCCTTCACGGTAGGTCCTCTCCGGGCGAGCGGCGCGCCATTCCCCTACGGGCCATGACCATCCCCGGCGCGCTGTTTACCTTGCCATTCTCCCATTTGCGGCTCGCTTTGGTACAATGCCCCAAGCATTGCCCGTTTGGCTCGTCCCATCGCTGCATTTTCTGTACGCTGCCGGTATGGGACCTGTGGCTGTCCATCCGCTTGCTCATGACCCTTGCCTGGCTTGGCTCCCAGTTGAGTCCGCTCGCCCCAGGATTCTGGCTGCTGGTCAGTGTCCTGCTCACTGCCCTGCTCTATTCGGTGCGAGACGCCATTCCCCTGCGCTGGCGCCAACCGGTTTGGCTGGCCCACTGGCTGTTGCTCCCCTATTTTGGCCTGTTGCTGGGCGCACTCTCGCCTCGCCTGATCGGTCTCGCTGCCATTGACTGGCCGGCAAGCCTGGGGCTTGGCCTGGGGCTGCTCGTTGGGGTGGCGGCGTTGCTGGTGCTTGTGCGCGCGGTGATCGATCTCGGCCATCCCGCTCTAAACCAGCAGCGGCCAAGCTCTGGGGAAGGCGCTGGACCCGGCGATCGCTCGCCTGAGGCGCCAAGCGGCGGGTGGCAGGTGATCGGTGATGCCTTTTTGTGGAGCGGAGCCACGGAGTTTCATTGGGCCTTCCTGCGCGGCGCGCTCTGGGAAATCTACCAGTCGCCGCTGTTATCCCTGGAGCTACCCGGCTACTGGGCCATCTGGAGCGCCGCGCTCATTGCCGCCGTGGAGGTCAGCGCCGCCCGGCTCGGCTTTATCCAGTGGCTGCTCCAGGTCGTAACGCTGATCACCACCAGCATCCTCTTTTTCTATACCCAGAACTTCTGGCTCTGCTGGGCGCTCCATATGACCGTCCAGTCGCTGGGCAGCCCTAGCACGCATCTGCCGCGCCGCTGGAGCAGCCTGTTCAGCGACCGCGGCGTTGAATAGAGCTGAGGTGAGCCGCCGGCGCAGCTATCTAGATAAACAGGCCGCCGATCAGCAGCAGCGCAAAGAGGATGGTAGAGACAATCGCCAACTGGCGCAGGTCCTTGCCGATATAGGCATACTCCGTCTGCCAGTCAATCTCCTGGGTAGTCTTGGCTTCCGCCGCCGGCCTGGCGCCTGCATCGGCGGGCTGGACTCTGACGGACGTGCTGCGCTGGCTACCCCGTTGGCTGCGTCTGCGAGTGGTTGCCATGTGAGGGTTTCTCCCTTGCTCTAGCCACACCGCTGGGTCGCGCCCCGTGGCGCCGCCCCATCCGGTGCGTTCCTGTTCATTCTCCTGAGTCGTGCCAGTCTGCTATTATACCGCCCGCCCGTGGCCGGTCCCAAACCGTCTGGGGGTTGGAGGCGTTGCACTCAACCCATTAGGGGAGACGCAATCGTCGCCGGACCATCTCGCCCACTACCTGTGCTTCGGGCAGCCCGGCCCCGCGCAAGAGCAGCCCATAGACCGCCAGC
>DATLZJ010000470.1:0-6097 GCA_035574055.1 Caldilineaceae bacterium | reverse complement strand
CGATCTCGCCCGTCGCTCGCCGGCCTTGGTGGAGCATCTGCGCCGGCACGACGCCAAGACTGCGCTGGCGACCGCCGCCGACGTGCCTGGCGGCGCCGAGTTCTTGGACGCATGGCGGCAGTTCCTGGCGCGCTACGGGATGCGCGGCCCCTCGGAGATTGATTTCAGCCGGCCCGGTTGGGCCGAGGAGCCGGCCTCGCTCATGCAGGTGATTGTGGCGAATCTGGAGGCGGCGGCGCCAGGGTCCCATCGCGCCAAACAGGTCGAACTGGCGACAGCGGGCGAGGTCGCAGGCCGGCAGCTCATCGCTGCGGCCAAGCAAGGCCCGCTCGGCTTTCTGCGCAGCCGCTTCGTTGCTCGCCTGGTACGGGTGGCGCGCGCGCTGATGGCCGTGCGCGAGCATCCCAAGTTCGTGTTGATCCGGCTGCGCGGTTTGATCCGTCCTGCCGTGCTGGAGGCCGGCGCGATGCTCCAGGCCCAGGGCCGGATTGACCAGGTGGAGGATGTCTGGATGTTGGAGCTGAGCGAGTTGATCGCGGCGTTGGAGCAGCCGGACCAGGAGCTGCACAGCCGCATCGCCCACCGGCGCCGGGAGCTGGCCCGCTTCTGGTCTCTGGCGCCGCCGCGAGTGATCACCAGCGAGGGTGAGATCGTGGCGGCCCGTCACAACCACGAGAACTTGCCCCCCGGCGCGCTGGCCGGCAGCCCGGTCTCGGCGGGCGTGGTCGAGGGGATCGCACGGGTGGTGCTGGACCCGCAGCGCGAACGGCTCCAGCCGGGTGAAATCCTGGTCGCGCCCTTCACCGACCCCGGTTGGACGCCCCTCTTCATCAATGCCGCCGGGTTGGTGCTGGAGACCGGCGGGCTGATGACCCACGGCTCGGTGGTGGCGCGCGAATATGGAATTCCCGCGGTGGTGGCCGTGCCCGATGCAACGCGCATCATCCGCACGGGCCAGCGGCTGCGCGTTCATGGCAGCGAGGGCTATGTGGAGATTTTGGAGAACGGGGCGGGGTAGCAGGTGCCGGGGCTGTGTCGCGGATCACAGCCCCGCTGTGCAGCACGATGCGGCCATCGCCGGCAGACGCCGGTATGCTGGGAGCCGGCACCCCCAATCGGCGGCGGCAGCACGGGACCCTCGGCTGCAAGGACGGGCTTGTGCCGGCCCGCTTTTCCGCAGCAAAGCCCCCCAGGGGCGCGACCTCGCGCCTCTCTCCCCAACTCGACTGCCTGGCGTCATGCTCTGCTCCTCTCGCCCACGCTGCCGCCCGCCGCGCCAGGGCTACCGCTTCGGCTTCGCCGGCTCAGACACCTCTTCGAGCACTTCGCCCGATAGCTCTTCGTCGCCGCTTTCGACGGCCAAGTCGCCCAACGATACAATCCCCACCAACTGGTGATCACGGTTCAGGATCGGGAGCCGGCGGATCTGGCGCTCTTCCATCACCAGCGCAGCTTCCTCGATTTCCTGGTCCTCAAAGCAGTAGATGAGATCGGGCGTCATGGCCTCGCTGACTTGGGTCTGCTTGGGGTCGCGCCCGGCGGCGACAGCACGCACCGTAATATCGCGGTCGGTGAGCATCCCCACCAGTGTGCGATTGTCACAGACGGGCAGGCTGCCGACGTCGAGGCTCTTCATCTTTGCCGCGGCCTCCTGCAACGGGCGATCAGGTTGGATCACCTCCACGTCGCGAGTCATGATCTCCCTGATTTTCATGGTGTACCTCCTCTGAAATGTCGCTTGCTCTGAAATGTCCCTCGCGTCACTTCGCCTCACGCCAGTCCGTTGGGCGCGCTGCGTGGCGTCCTTGAGAGCGCTAGCAACAGCCTAGCAAGGCGATCCCCTGCCGGCCACCTATCGGGATACAGCCGGAGGGATAAAAACAGGAGATAGCTTGGCCTATGCGCCGTCGTCTACCCGCCGCGCTGCCACCTCAGCGGCGATGCGCCCGGTCTCGGCGGCGCCGTTCGTGTACCCGTCGAAGGCATCGCTGAACTGCTCGCCGGCAAATACATACCTGATGGCGGCCCAAGAAGCGAAGCGGACAACTGCGGCAACCCGGCAACCGCGCCACTGATCTTTTGGACAGGCGCAACCCAACCGAATTGTCAGTGGAAAGTTCGGTGTTGGGCCGCTATCATGGCGCAGAGACCGGCGAGTCCATCGCCGGCTTAGGAACCTTTTGCCATGGAGTTGGCTCCTTACCTTGCAGGGTGTCCATACAGGTGCTCCACCTGAGGCGGTTTTGGCGGAGAGTTCAAGCGAATTTTGTAGGATCACCGGTTGATGGGAGGCAAAATGTGTGATACAATGGCTAGAACAGGTGTTCTCTTGCGGGGCAACAGCGTAACTTTCGACAGGAGATAATCCGGTGCTCAATCAAACCATAGCGCTCGCCGAGCCGAAGCGTGAGTTCAGCGTGGCCGATGCGTACAACTATAACCGCTCCGGCCCGGTACGTTGGATTCTCTCGCACCTGCTGCGATATCCTCATCTGCTGGTCAGCTTTCTGGCCGCGGCGACGCTGACGAATATCCTCTTCTCGGCAGTGCCGCGGCTGACCGGGCTGGCCTTCGATGAAGTGCTCCGGCCTGAGCCGGACCCCCGGCGGCTGCTCACGCTGGCGCTTTCCATCCTGGGGCTGGTGCTGGTGCGCGGGGTGATCGACATGACCAACGCGTGGTCGGTGGAGACGCTGGGCCAGCGCATGGAGCGCGATGCCCGCGAGGAGCTGTACATCAGCCTGCTGGGCAAGAGCCAGACCTTCCACAACCGGCAGCGGGTGGGCGACATCATGGCGCGCGCCACCAATGACGTGCGCCAGCTCAACCCGATGATGAACCCAGGCGTGGCGTTGATCATCGAGTCCATGATCGGCATTCTCGCGCCGCTCGCCTTCATCGCCTTTCTGCGGCTTGAGCTGCTCATCGCGCCGCTGCTCTTCGTCATTGCCTACTACTTCGCCTTGCGGCGCTATACCCGGCAACTGAACCCGGTGGCGGGCGAGCAGCAGTGGCGTTTCGGCGAGATGAACGCGGGGCTGACCGAGACCATCACCGGCATTGAGGTAGTCAAGTCGGCAGCGCAGGAGGAGCAGGAGCGGCGCAAGTTCATTGAGAACGCGCGGCGGGTGCGCGACCTCTTTGTCAAGCAAGGGGAGATCCAGGCGCGCTATCTGCCGCTCTTGCTGTTGGGCTTTGCCATGACCGGCGCGTTCGCCCATGGGGTCTGGCTGGTCTCGCGCGATGCGCTCTCCATCGGCGAGCTGGTCGCTTATATGGGGCTGATGGGCATCTTGCGCTTTCCGGCCTTCATCTCGATCTTTACCTTTTCGCTGGTGCAGATGGGCATTGCCGGCGCCGGTCGTATCCTGGAGCTGATGAAGCAAGAGACGGAGTTAGACGAGAACAAGGGCGGCTATGCCGCGCCCATCCGCGGGGAGATCATCTTTGACCATGTCACCTTCCGGTTGGACAGCGACCCCGACGCGCCGCCGGTGCTGCGCGATGTCTCCTTTCGCGCCGCACCCGGTGAGACCATCGCCATTGTGGGCCAGACGGGTTCCGGCAAGACGACGCTGACCAAGCTGGTCAACCGCACCTATGACGTAAACGAGGGGCGCATCCTGATTGACGGGGTGGACGTGCGTGATTGGGACTTGAACTCGCTGCGCTCGCAGATCTCCACCATTGAGCAGGATATCTTCCTCTTTTCACGGCCGATTGACGAGAACATTGCCTTTGGTCTGGGCCAGCCAGGAGGGTTGAGCGACCAGCGCGCGGCCATCGAAGCCGCGGCCAAGGCCGCCCAGGCCCATGACTTCATTATGAGCTTCGCCGACGGCTATAAGACGGTGGTGGGCGAGCGCGGCGTCACCCTCTCCGGCGGCCAGCGGCAGCGCATCGCCATCGCCCGCGCCCTGCTCACGGACCCGCGTATCCTGATCCTGGATGACTCGACCAGCGCGATTGACAGCGCGACCGAGGACCAGATTCAGCGGGCGATCAACCGGGTGCTTGAAGGCCGCACCACCTTGCTCATCACCCACCGGCTTTCGCAGATCCGGCGGGCGGACCGGATTCTGGTGCTCCACCGCAGCGAGCTTGTGGACCAGGGAACGCACGAAGAGCTAATGCGGCGCTGTGACCTTTACCGGCGGATTTTCGCCCGGTACGAAGTGTAACGCAGGGTTTCAAAAAAGGAGACAGGCATGGGCTTTATTCTGGATGGTCTGGACGCTGAGGCATATGACCGTGAGTATACGGATCGCCAACTCTTGCAGCGGATTTTGGGCTATTTCCGGCCCCATCTCCCGGTCATGAGCGGCGTGGCGGGACTGATTATGCTCAACGCCGTCATGGACGCGGCCTTGCCGTTCCTCATCGCGCGCAGCCTCGACCAGTTGGAAGGCGCGGCCAATTTGCAGGAGACGATCTGGCAGCGCACGGCCTGGCTGATCGTCGCCATCTTTTTCGCCGGCGCGCTGTCGTGGACCTTCAACTTCTTCCGCCAGAAGTACACGGCGCGCACCGTCGGCGATGTGGTGCTCAAGTTGCGCCAGGATGCCTTTGACGCCGTGCTGGCGCGCGACATGTCCTTCTACGATGAGTTCTCGACCGGCAAGATCGTCAGTCGCGTTACCTCAGACACACAAGATTTCTCCAATGTGGTGACGTTGACCTTGAACCTGATGAGCCAGGTGCTGATTGTGACCATTGTGGTGGGGCTGCTGGTCTGGATTGACTTCCGGCTGGCGCTGATCGCGCTGGCGCTGGCGCCCATTGTGGTCTTGACGGCGCTGGCCTTCCGGCGCATCGCCCGCTGGACGACAACTCAGGCGCGGCGCGTGCTGGCCGAGGTCAACGCCAACGTGCAGGAGTCCGTCACCGGCATCAGCGTCGCCAAGAACTTCCGCCAGGAGCAGCGTATCTACGACGAGTTCAAGCGCGTCAACGCCCAGACCTACCGATGGAGCCTGCGCCAGGGGTTGACCTTCAGCAGCATCTTTCCCATCTTGGGCACAATCTCCGGCATCGGTACGGCGCTGATAGTCTACTTCGGCGGCAGAAGCGTCATCGGTGGCGCAGTCTCGGCGGGTGACTTCTACCTCTTTATCGAGGGCGTCAACCTCTTCTGGTTTCCGCTGGTCAGCATTGCCTCCTTTTGGAGCCAGTTCCAGCTTGGCCTGGCTGCGAGCGAGCGGGTCTTTGCGCTGGTGGATGCCGAGCCACGCGTTGTGCAGACCGATCACAAGCCCGCGCCCCGCTTGCGTGGGCGGATCGAGTTCCGCAACCTGGACTTCCGCTACACGGACAAGGAGCAGGTGCTGAAAGGGTTCAATCTGACCGTTGAAGCAGGGGAGACGCTGGCGCTGGTCGGCCATACGGGCGCAGGGAAATCCAGCCTGGGTAAGCTGGTGGCGCGCTTCTATGAATTCCAGGGCGGCGAGCTGTTGATTGACGGCCAGGACATTCGCACCTTCGACCTGCATTCCTATCGCCGCCAACTAGGCATCGTGCCCCAGACGCCCTTCCTCTTTGCCGGAACCGTGGCCGACAACATCCGCTACGGCAAACCGGACGCGACCGACGACGAGGTGCTGGCGGTCGCTACACGCGTCGGGGGCGGCGACTGGCTGGACGCGCTGCCGCAAGGGCTGGCGACGCCGGTCGGCGAGGAGGGCAAGGGCATCTCCATGGGCCAGCGCCAATTGGTCGCGCTGGCGCGCGTGCTGCTGCAAGACCCGGCGATCATCATCCTGGACGAGGCGACGGCGAGCGTGGACCCGCTGACCGAGGCGCAGATTCAAGAGGGGCTGGAGGTGGTGTTGCAAGAGCGGACGGCGATTGTGATCGCTCACCGGCTTTCGACCATCAAAAGCGCCGACCGGATCATCGTGCTGCGCAAGGGCGCGATCATCGAAGAAGGCGACCATGACGCGCTGATGGCGCGCGGCGGCCACTACGCCGAGCTGTACAACACCTATTTCCGGCACCAGTCGCTGGAGTACATCGAGTCGTGGCGGAAGGAGACCGCCGCGCTGCACCTTGTACCGTCGTAAGGATGGCGCCCCCGCACGGGGCGCTGCTCTCTCAACAA
>DATLZJ010000469.1:0-7989 GCA_035574055.1 Caldilineaceae bacterium | reverse complement strand
TGGCGCAGCCGGGAGCAGGAGCGCGGCAACCAGAACTATTGCCAGCAGCCGCGCCAGCAGATGAGGGAAGGGGTGGGGGTTGGCGCTACGCATGTTTCCTCCGTGGAGTCTAGTCGTCATGGACTGAAAGCTTCGCGCATCCGGGTTGCTGCTGTAGATGCCCAGCAAGTATACACCCTTTGTCTATTGGACGCACTAAGTCTATTGGATGCGCTCAGAAGACTGCTGGCTGTTGGCTGCTGGCCTCTGCCGCCATCAGCTATCAGCCAACAGCCACCTGAAGCGTCTGCCCGGCGGCAAGCCGGACGGGCGCTTCCAGTTGCACCCCCTCTCCCGTGCGTGTAAAGGCGACCGGCGTCCCATCCACCAGGACCTGGCCCACGGCCCGCTCGCCCAGGAAGGGAAGCGCCAGCGTCTGCACCGGCAGCGCGCCATAAAGCACGCGCAGCTCGGCCAAATCGGGGGTCAGCACAAACTCGCCCCAACCAGGGTCCAGCGACCAGAAGCAGCGGAAATGGCCGTCGTGCATCCGCTGCGGGTGAAAACCGATCCGGTGGTGAACCAGGTCGAATTGGAAACCGCTAAAGGCGTTGAGCAGCGCATAAGAAGCCATCGAGCGGGCATAGTTGCTGCCGCACTCGAACTCATTCCAGGGGTTGCGCCGCTCGCCGTCATAACGCCGCCGTACTGCCTCAACGCAGACCATCCCCTCCTCCACCAGGCCGGTCATGATCATGTGGCTTGCCGCCGCATATTCGCAGCCGTGGAAGGTCTCTTGGGAATAGGGAGCCGGAATGACCGGCTTCTGCGCGCCTTCGGGCCAGGCGCAGATGACCAGCCCGCCCTCGTCGTTGAGACAGTAGATGCGGTCCGGGTTATAGGCATTGCGCATGATGGGGACATAGTTGTACTTGTAGATGGCTGCATTCGCCTGGCGCACCTGGGCCGGGTCGAGCAGATCGCCCAGACCGTAGAGGCTGGCGTGCCACTGGCCCAACACCTGGTCAATGCTGCTGCCCTCGCCGATCTGGTATTTGATCTCGCCATGCTCGGCGGTCCAGTAGGCATTGAGCGCGGAGCCGCCCTGGATGACGGCGTCATCCTCATAGCCTTCGATGATGCTGCGGTCCTTGAGGTCAATGCGCTGGATATAGTACTCGCCGTTGAACAGGTTGGCGTCCACCCAGGCCCGGCCACGCGCAAAGATGGCGCGATACTCGGCGGCGGTCTCCGGCTCGCCCAGCGCCTCGGCCATCTCCGCCGCGGCCTTGAGCGCGCCCAGGTACATGGTGGTCAGCCAAGAGTTGGGGCCAAACAGCTCCATGTCCAGCGTATGGTGCTGGCGGCCCCAGAGGACGCCCGTCTTGTCGGGGTCCCAACGGTCAGTGTTGTCGGGACTCCAGGCGAATTCCAGCGACTGCTTGACGGCGGGCCAGAGGCGGCGCAGCCATTCGGTATCGCCGCAGACCTTCCAATCGCGATAGGTCTTCATCACACCGCCGAACTGGCCGTCGCAGCAGGGGCGGAAGGCCCACCACCCGACGCCGAGGGGCAGTTGCAGGCGGAAGGGCATCCCGCCGTCGGGGCGCAGGTTGTAGGTGTAGTCGGCCTCGCGCATGGAGCGCTCGAGCCGAGGGAAGAGGAAGGGAAGCGCCTGGGCATAGTTCCAGACATGGGTGCAGCTCCCCTCGCAACAGCCCGCGTTGGGGTGGCAACCCTCCCAACCGTAGAAGGTGCCGTCTTCCAGGCGCAGCACCGTCGGCGACTTGAGGATCGAGATATTGGCCGAGACGGCATCCAGCGCGGCAGGAGGGATATCCGAGGAAAAAAGGGCGTGGTGGAAGCGCTCGGTCTCGTCGAGCAGCCGGCTCCACTCCCGCAAGGCATATTCGGCGCTCGCCAGCGAGTCGGGCCAGACGGTGGCATAGTAGTTGCGCCAGCCGCGCGGCGCGCCGGTCTCGTCTTTGGGCGCAGGCTTCCAGTAGTTTTCGCAGTTGGGGAAATTCCAGGTAATGACAAAACGCACCTGGCGGCTGGCGCCCGGCGCCACCGGCACATGGACGGCCAGCAGCCCCTCGTTGGCGGCGCCGGCCTGGTCCGGCGGGTAAACCCGATTCTGGAAGGGGCCGGGGCGCATCAGGTCATGCCAATAAACCTCCAGATTGTCGAACCAGGCGCCCCGGAACCAATATTGCTGCCAGCTTACCTGCACATCCGGCTCGTGCTTGGCATCGGTCGCCAGGGTCAAGTCGCCGTAGGCGGTCGCCTTGGGGTCCAGGCTATCACTGCGCAGGTGGAGCGCGTGGCCCCACGGATGCTCCTCGACGGTGTTCAGGTTGTTGGCGGGCAGCGGATTGCCCAGAACGCCCACCAACGTATAGGTCAAGGGCCGGTCGGTGGGGTTGGCGACCTTTAGCTCGAAGAATGCCGCCGGGATGCTGGAATCCTTGTCGTTGGTCGGGATCAGCGGGTTGAAGGCGCGCAACACCACTTGCCCCGGAAAGCTCTCATCGTGGAAGGTCAGCTCCGCCAGCGGGTATTCGCCGCGGAAGTCTACGCTGGGGAAGTGCGGCAGGCCGGTCAGATACTCCCGGCGCGGCCCCCAGCCGAAGGAGCGGAACTGCCCGCCGGTGAACTCACCCTGGTACGGCGGCAACAGGTCGCCGTGGCAGATGCGCGCAGCCACGACCTTCCCCTCATCCTCGGCGCGGATGGCAAAGTGGGAAAAGCCGTTGACGCTGCCCTTGTTGGGCCGGTTGAAGATCTCCCAATCAATCAGCCGCCCATTTCCGGCCAGGCCAATAGAGCCTGACCCAATCCCGCCCAGGGGAAAGCTGATCTGGCTGGTCTTTGCACCACGATAGAGAAAGTGATCCATGAATCGGCTCCTGTCATGGCTGGTAGCTGATGGCTGGTAGCTAGTGGCTGGTAGAAGATTGGTGATGGGTAGCCGTTTTGTAACTGCACCAATGAACGCCGGCAGCTTGCGCAGATCAACGATACATCGCCGGCCCCCTGGGCTGCAAACTCTGGGCTACAATAAGTTACTCCAGCGGTGGAGGGTTGTTGGGCTTGCGTCCCCAGACCTGCACTAGGGTGAAGCTGATCTGAAAGACCTCCGGGTCGGCGGCCAGGCGGCGCGCCTCGTCCAGCAGCTCATCCAGCTCGGCGGGGGTGGCAATGCCCGTGTTGACGATGCGTGCGCGCATAGCCTGAACCATGAGGAGTGGCGCTTGCAGGTAGGGGTGGCTCGCCTGGTGCGCCTGGACGGCGGCATGGACTCGGACATCGGTCAGGCCGACGTTGCGCAACATGGTGTAGGCTCGGCGGCCAATGTTGATATCACTCCACAGGGCAAAGACCTGCTCGATGATCCGCACCAGCCGGCGCCACCGCTCGCTGGCCGGCCAGAAGTTCCACGAGCTATGGTCAATCTCCTGCACAGCCACAATGCCGCCCGGCTTGACCAGCGAGACCATCTCCTGCAAGAGCAGCTCCGGCGAGGCAACGTAGGGAAAGACAAAGCGTTCGTGGACAAGATCAAAGCTCGCCGGCGTCAGCCCCGTCTGGTAAACATCGCGCCGGAGCAACTCGACATTTGCCAGCCCTTCTTGGCGAATGTAGGTCTGTGCTGCGGCCAGCAAGGTCGCATCCTGGTCCACCCCAACCACCCGGCCGGTAGGGCCGGCGCGCCGGCTGAGAGGGCCGAGGATGCCCATCGCGCCGCAGCCCAGGTCCACACAACGCCAGCCAGGGGCGACGCCGATGTGCTCTAGCATCGCCTCCGCTTCCGGTTGCCAGACCTGGGCCTGGAGGCGAAGACGCTCCATTTCCTCGCTGCCGGTGAAAACATGGTCGCTCATGGCGCTCCTTTCCTCCCCCGCAGCGCGGCGCCCGGCGCTCCAATCGGTGAGGCCGTGTCGCTGGCGGCGATCTCATCTTAACGCGATCTCATCTTAACGCGTTCTCATCTTAACATAGCCGTTATCGCTGCCTATGAGGATGCTTACACCTTGTCGGCAGGCCGCCAAGCAGCACACCGGGCTTCCCTTACGGCGGGAAGCCCGGTGTGTAGCCGGATCGGCGTTTTTTCTCAGGGCATGCCCCCGTCTAGATTCGTGTCCAGATCGGCCTGTGGCAGCGCGGGGTGCGCCGCCAGGTTAGGGGCAGCGATACGGGGCGCGGTGGGCATGAGCAGCCGTTCGTAAGCGGCTATCGCCTTGCCCATGTTGGCGAAGATGTGCGTAACCTGCGCTTGTTCCTCCTCGCTCATCGTCTCCCACGCGGCTGCGGCCTGCGCATCCGCAACTGGGCCGGCGCTTGGGGGTAAGCCGGAGAGGTCGGGCAAGGGGCCGAAGAGCGCCTCGTACTCAGCCTGGTAATATTGCTCGATCAGATGGGCATACTGGGTGCGATTGCCGCCATGCTCGACGGCGCTCTCCAGCGGTCCCAAGGCTTGCGCCCATCCCAGAACAGCCACGGGCTGTAGGCGACGCCGGCCAGCGGCATGGTGCGGCGGGAGGTCTGGCCCACCCCCTCGCCCAGCGGCTTGCCGTCCTGAAAGCCCAGGGCAGGCACATGGCAGGTGGCGCAGGATACCTGGCCGTTGCTGCTCAGGCGAGTGTCGAAGAAGAGTTGCTGGCCCAAGGCGGCGGCGCGGGGGTCGTCGCCGTAACGGTTGGAGGGGTCGGGGGATAGCGGCGGCAGGCTGCCCAGCCACAGCGAGCGCAGGGTGGCGATCTCCTCTTCGCTCCAGGCAAAGCGCGGCCAGAAGGTGTAGGCGCCGATGAGGCCGAGCAGCAGCCCGGCCAGGCCGATGAGCAGGCGGCGGGATGAGGGCGCTTTCATGGCTCTTTCTCTCTTCTCTATCTCTGCTTTCGCTCTATACCTGTGCAGCCACCCACGAGCGCAGTGCTATCGGTCTCCCACTGCGCTCGTGGGCATGGTAGCCTATCTACTGGAGCAACATGTTGAAGCGCACCTGGTCGGTCTGGCCGTTTGGGGATCAGTCAGGCTTATGGCGAGCCGCCCGTCTTGTGTACTTACCGGCGGCCAACCTGTACGCCTCGTCGAGCAATGGGCGCAACACTTGTTGGAAGGTCTCCGCGCTGGGGTTGAGCACACAGACCCAATTCGCCTGACGATAGATGGGGTGGGGCATCAGTTGGTCGAGGGCGGTGAAGTCATAGCCGGTCTCAGGGGCGTCGCCTATTTTGCGGCGAGACGAGGATGCGCCAAAGAGCGAGCGGTAGGTAGCCCTGCTGACGCCGATGTTCAGGCGAAAGACCGACGGGCGATTCAGGGCGGGCGCGCGCAACGGCTTCCGTCCGGTTGGCGACTTCCAGCTTGCCCAAGATGTTGCTCAGGTGCTTCCGGACGGTGTGGATTGAGATCACCAGGGCGGCAGCGATCTGCTCATTGGAGGCGCCCTCTCTCACCAGCCGGAGCACCTCTTGCTCACGCTCAGTCAAGGGTTCAATCACAGCAGAGGCCGGCGGTCGTCCGCCAGGCGCGGGCGGCCCTTGCTGCTTTACGGCTTACACTGTTATCTACACCCTACCGTTTGCATGTATTGGCCCTGTTATTGGTACTGTCTAGCAGCCGCGCGACCGAAAGTAGTGAGCGCGCCCAGCACCCGCGCCTGGGACGGGGGCAGGGACTGCTCGACCCTCCTGCCCTCGACCGGCTGTTGGCCCATCGGGGTGGGCGCGGGCAGGAGCCAGGCGGCCAGGAGGCCCGCAATGCCCATGGTGAGACCCGGCAGCAGCCCATGCGCCCGCGCGGCCAACTGATAGGGCCAGCCCAAGACCCGTTCGGCTTCCTCCCGCCGGATGGCCTCCACGATCTGGCGCGCCGCGTTGGGCGCAGGGATGGTCAGCAGGGGCAAGCTGGAGAGGATGGCAAACCAGCTATACTCGCCGCCGCGGTTGCCCTTGAAGAGCGCGCGGGTGTAGGAGCCGGTCCGCATCAGCCCCGGCGCGATGGTCGTCACCGTCACCCCCTGGCCGGCCAGCTCGGCGCGCAAACCTTCGGAAAAACCAGTGGCAGCGAACTTGGCCGCCACGTAGGGCAGCAGGTGGGGCACGGCCAGCTTGCCGCCGATGGAGGTAATGTTGACGATGTGTCCCTGCCGGCGGGCCAGCATGTGGGGCAGCAGGGCCAGGGTTGTATAGACCGTCCCCCAGTACATCACATCCATGGCGCGCGCAAAGTCTTCCAGACCCATGGCCTGGATTGGACCGACCTGGATGACGCCAGCGTTGTTGACGAGGATGTCCACCTGGCCGTAATGGGCCAGGCTCCTCTCTATCATCTGCTCGACCTGGCGGCGGTCGCTCACGTCACAGGGGATCGCCAGCACCGGCGCGCCCAGGCGCGCCAGCTCCGCTTGCGCCGCCGCCAATTCCGCCTCATGACGGGCACAGATCACCAGCCGGCAACCGGCCTGGGCCAGCTCACGGCCCAAGACCAGCCCCAGGCCGCGGGAGCCGCCGGTGATCAGCGCCACCTGTCCGGCCAGCGTAGGCCGCTGCTGTTGCTGTCTGAGCATCCAGAGCAGCGTCGCCCCAAGCAACGCAGCCGGCGCCCACAGGGCTGCCCCCTCGGCAACGGAGCGGGGAGGCAGCGGCGCGCCGGCCCAACCAGCGTATCTCATATTGCCCTCACGGTAACCAACAAATCGAACGGGTGACGGACCGGATGACGCCCCTACGGGGTCAACACAACCTTGATGCAGTCATCTTGCTTGTCGCGAAAGATCACATATCCTTCCGGCGCCGACGCCAGCGGCAGCCGGTGGGTGATGACAAAGGTCGGGTCAATGGCTCCCCGCTCAATGTAGGCTAACAGTGGCCGCACATAGCGGTGGACGTGGGTCTGGCCCATACGGAAGGTCAGCCCCTTGTTGAAGGCGGCCCCGATGGGCGCCTTGTCAACAAAGCCGCCATAGACGCCGGGGACGGAGATAGTCCCACCCTTGCGACAGGCTTGAATGGCCGAGCGCAGCGCGGTGGGCCGGTCCGTTTCCAACCGCACCTGCTGCTTGATCCAGTCATACCAGGCATCCGGCCCATACCCGTGCGCCTCCATGCCCACCGCATCAATGCAGGCGTCCGGCCCGCGACCACCGGTCATCTGCTTGAGTTGCTCCACAACATCGTCATCCTCGGCGTAGTTGATGACGTCCGCCCCAGCCCGCTGGGCCAGTTGCAGCCGCGCCGGAATGCGGTCAATGGCGATGACGCGCTCGGCGCCCAGCAAGTAGGCGCTCTTGATGGCAAACTGGCCCACCGGGCCACACCCCCAGACGGCGATGGTGTCTCCCGGCTGGATGTTGCAGTTTTCCGCCGCCATGTAGCCGGTGGGGAAGATGTCTGTGAGAAAGAGCACTTGCTCATCTGTCAGGCTATCGGGCGCCTTGAACAGACCCACATCGGCAAAAGGCACGCGCACATACTCGGCCTGCCCGCCGGCATAGCCGCCCATGAGATGGGAATAGCCAAAGAGACCGGCGGGCGTGTAGCCGTACAACTGCTCGGCCATGGCCGCATTGGGGTTACTGTTGTCGCAAAGCGACCATAGCTCGCGGCGGCAGAAGAAGCAACTGCCACAGGAGATGTTGAAGGGCACGATCACCCGCTCCCCCACCCGCACATTCGTGACTTCCGGCCCGACCTCGACCACCTCTCCCATGAACTCATGGCCCAAGATGTCGCCAGGCTGCATGGTGGGAATGTAGCCGTCGAAGAGGTGTAGGTCGGAACCGCAAATGGCCGTGAGCGTGACGCGCACAATGGCGTCACGTGGGTTGAGCAGCTTGGGGTCAGGCACACGCTCGACCCGCACATCGCCCGCCCCATACCAACAGACCGCGCGCATGGTCGCTCCTTTACTCGCTCCCATCCATCATACCGGCTTACGCGCCCTGGGGCTGGCCCTCAGTGGTCGCCACCTCCCCCGTTTCCATCATCTGCTTGAAGCGGCGCATAT
>DATLZJ010000468.1:0-2604 GCA_035574055.1 Caldilineaceae bacterium | reverse complement strand
GTCGCCGTAGACGGTGCCGCTGGAGGCCAGCACCACCCGTTTGACACAGCCCACATCCCGGCACGCCTCCAGGAGGCTGACCGTCCCGCCCACATTGACATCGTTGTACTCGCGCGGGTAAAGCACCGAGGCGGGCACGCTGACGCGCGCGGCCAAATGATAGACCACGTCCACGCCCTGGAGCAGCATCCAGAGCTTGGGCACATCGCGCACATCGCCGCGGTTACAGTGGATGCCTTCGGCCAGGTGGGATGGGTCGCCGCTGCTGAGGTCATCGAGGACGCGGACAAAGTGGCCGCGGCGATGTAGCTCATTTGCCAGATGGCTGCCAATAAAACCGGCGCCACCGGTGATTAGAACGCGCATGTGAATTCCCCTCCTAGCTGCCGGGTTGGCCGGCAGGCGGGCAGTATACCATCACGCTTTGGCTGATAAAGCAATGCCGGTCACAGAGCTTGAGGCAGTTACAGGTCCCGCAGCCGGCCCATGCGCTCAACGTACCATATCGCCGCGGTCGGCAGACTCATTGGCGGAGGAGTCTGGGGAATCGGGTGCAACGGTGCGCTGGGGACGCAGAGGGCGCTCACTGCTGGCGGGTTCAGGGCCAGGCGTCATGAGGGCATTGTAGCTGCGACAAGCCTCAACCAAGTTGGCCGCCGAGAAGTGCCCCCCGGTCCACAGACGAAAGGAGGATTCGCCTTGGAAGAGACAGGCGACGATCTCGTCAACGCTCATGCCGGACGCATCCAGCCGCGCCACATCCTTGCTCAAGCGGATCAGGTTGCCGATCTTCTCGTGAAGCTCAGGCAGGGGCGTCCGGCGTACATTGCCGCTGCCGGGGAAGAGCCGTTCCGGGCGCAGGCTTGCCAGGGTGCGCAGGCTGCTGAGCACGCCAAAGAGGTCAAAGTCGCGCGCCCATGTGCGGTCCTGGCCGCCGATAAAGGCATCGCCGCTGAAGAGCCAGCGTTGGTTTGGCTCGAAGAGGCTGATATGATCGCGGCTGTGGCCGGGGGTTTCGATCACCCGGAAGGTGTAGACCGGCGTCCGCACCACATTGTCCAGCTCGTCCAGTGACCGGGCCGCGAGCAGCGGCTTGGGCGCCCCCCAGACGATGCGGCGGTAGAGCTGCATGTGGAGCCGGCGTGGCTCTCTGAGCACAGGCAGCGCCGCGCGTGAGGCATAGATCGGCGCCTTGGGGTAACGGGCGTGAAGGGCGTGCAGCCCGCCGATGTGGTCTTCGTGGCTGTGGGTGATGACAATGCGGTCTACCCGCACCTGTTCCAACACCCGCACCAACTGATGGGCTGTACAACGGGGGCCGGCGTCAATCAACAACCCATCCACCCAATAGGCGGCCGTCCAGTAGAGGGGACGCCCAAGAAAACCGCGCGCCATACGAATGGCAATCACCGGACCATGCTGCTCAACGTGGATCATAAGCGTTCCCGCGGAGGAAAGGGATGACGGCCCCCGCGCCGCCGCCATCCACCAAAACCGAACACCCAAGACCGGGTAGTCTGATTGAGTATACGCTCAAGTTCTACCGTTTGGCGACAGTCTTTTTTTCGGCCATCAGCCGGAGCGTGCATCTGCCAGCCGCAGGGCGCCTGCCCGCAGCCGCTCCACCACAGCCTGGGGGATTTTTGCCATCCGGCCTTCCAGATCAACGCAGATATGCTCGCTGACGCCAGTCGCCAACAGTTCATCACTCTGGGCATGGCGCACCTCATAGCGAAAGGCGACCTGGCGGCTGCGCAGCCGCGCCAGCCATGTGACCACCCGCACGGCATGGCCGAAGCGCGCTGCCGCCCGATATTCGGCCTGAACACCCGTCACCGCAAAGTGATGGCCGCCCGCAGCGATCTCGGCGTAGGGCACCCCAGCCGCCTCCATCCACGCCACCCGGCCGGCCTCGAACCAGACGATGTAGGCGCTGTGGTGGACGACGCCCATCAGGTCAGTCTCGGCGAAGCGTACCGTCAACTCCAACGGGACCGCCGCCGCCTGCCACATCGCTTCATCGCCGGCCAAAGGCGCAACACTTGTCTCTCCAACCATCCATCAAACCAGATCAGATGTGGATCGCATGTCCCTCTAGGACATGCGCTGCTTCCATAATGGCTTCGCTCAAAGTCGGGTGGCTATGGACTGTCCGGGCGATCTCTGCCGGGGTGATTTCCATAAACTGGGCCAGACTCAGCTCCGGCAACAGCTCGGTGACGCTGTGCCCCACCAAGTGCGCGCCCAGAATTTCACCGTATTTGGCGTCGGCTATAATCTTAACAAATCCTATCCGCTGGCCCAAAGCCTGTGCTTTGCCATTGGGCATGAAGGGAAACTTGCCGACCTTGACCTCATAGCCCTTTTCTTTGGCCTGGGCCTCGGTCATACCCAGGCTCGCCACCTGCGGGTTACAGAAGGTGCAGCGCGGCAACATGATATAGCGGTCGGCGGGGATCGGCACGGTCTCCACGCCGGCAATGGTCTCGGCCGCGACAATGCCCTGGGCGCTGGCGACATGGGCAAGGGCCAGCTTGCCCGTGCAGTCGCCGATGGCGTAGATGTGGGGCACATTGGTGCGCATGACCGCATCAATCTCGATAT
>DATLZJ010000467.1:0-6791 GCA_035574055.1 Caldilineaceae bacterium | reverse complement strand
AGCACCGGCTCAAAGCCTGCCGCCTCTAGGCCGGCCATCAAGCGAGGGGCGAGCGGGCCGGCGATGTCGGGGTTGCTGACCACCGCAACCGGGCCGGGCCGCAGCCCGCGACGGGCCAGCAGCGCGCCGCTTTGCTCCAGCAGACCCTCGCCCAGACAGATATCATAGCTGCCGCTCGGCTCACGCACCGGAATGCGGGTCATGCCCGGCGCTTCCGCCTCGGCCTGGAGTGTGAGCAGCAGATCGTCCACCACCTGGGCGGGGGTGCGACCGGAGGTGTCTACCTGGTGGGCGATGGCTGCATAGGCATGGCGGCGCTCGTGGAGCAGTTGGCGAATGCGCTGGCGGCGCTCTTCCAGGTCGCCCGGCAGCAAGGGACGGTTGTCGGCTTGCTGGATGCGCTCCAAAATCGTATCTACCGTGGCGGTGAGACAGATGATCACGCCGCGTTGGGCCAGGGCATGGCGGTTGCTGGGGTTGACCAGCGCGCCGCCGCCTGTGCTGAGCACAACGCCCTGCTCTTGGGCGAGCTGGTGGCAGAGCTGGGCCTCGGCCACCCGAAAGGCCGCCTCGCCGTCTTCGGCGAAGATGCGCGGGATGGGCTTGGCAAAGCGGGCCTCGATCTGCTCGTCCATGTCCACGAAGGGGCGGCCCAGCCGTTCGGCCAGCAAGCGACCGATGGTGGTTTTGCCTGTGCCCATGAAGCCGGTGATAACAATATTTCGGTCGCGGGGAAAATCAATGGCTAGCATGGCAGTAGGTGGCGCGGGATTGATGGCTACGCAGCGACGGGGCGCTGTAGCTGGGCTAACACCTGGTCACATTGAGTCGCAACGGACAACTCCCCATCCACGATTACATGATGCCGCGGATCAATGGGATAGTTCCAGACGCCGTTGTAGGTCGCCAGCAGGGTCTGCATGGCGGGCCAGCCGGCGATCTTGTGGCTGGAAGCGGACGGCGGGCGAGCCTCCAGCCGCCGGCGCCATTCAGCTTCGGCGAGGCGGACCTCTACCACAAGCAAGTGAGCGCCGTATTCAGCGGCCAGTTGCCTGCCCGCAGCGTATCCCTCCGGATAGGAGAGGGGCGAATCGGCGATCACGCTCAGACCGAGCAGCAATTGGCGGCGCACCACTTGCCAGAGAATGGCATAGGCGAGCCGGTTGCCGTCAGGCAAGGCGGCTGTATGGTCTTTGATGTCGTCTTTGTCAACGAGCGGCCAACCCAAGCGCCGGGCCAACGCCTCGGCCAGGGTACTCTTGCCGGTAGCGGGAAAGCCCTTCATGAGAAGCAGCGCCTGCTCAGCCACCGGCGGCAACCTTATCCGGCGCAAAGAGCGCAAAGTTGGCGGCGTCTACCCGTTGCGCCTGGTGCATCAACACCGCATTCATCAGCTCAATCGCCAGCCGCGATTCCAGCGTAACGCCGGCGCGCACGCCCACGCAGGGGTCATGGCGGCCCTTCTTCAGCAAAAACTCGATCTCCTCCAAGTTTTTGCGCACCGACTGCTGGGGCAGCACGATGGTGGAAGTCGGCTTGAAGCCCACTCGGCAGACCAGAGGCATGCCGGTTGTGATGCCGCCGATCAGCCCGCCGTGGCTGTTGCGCTGGTAGCCGGTGTGGCGGATGGGGTCGTTGTTCTCGCTGCCCCGCCGGCTGACTACCTCGTAGCCGGCGCCGATCTCGCAGGACTGCACCGCGTGCAGGCCGCCCAGCGCGCCCATCAGCCGCACCTTCAAGCTCTGGTAGAGCGGCTCGCCGGCCAGGGCAGGCACATTGACTGCGACCACCTCCACCGCTGCGCCCAGTGAGTCGCCGGCGATGCGGGTCTCTTTGATGAGCTGGCCCGCGGCGCGGGCAAAATCGGCGTCGAGGCTATGAATTTCGGCCTCCTCCATCTGGGCCTCCAGTTGGGCCAGCTCGGCGAGCGGCAGCGGCTCACCATTGTTGTCGCGCACGCGCGCGGACAGGTAGTCCGAAAGGCGACGCTTGCACTGAAGCGGGCCGACCTGGCAGATGGAGGAGAGGATGACCGTGCCGAAGGTGTGCTGCAAGAAGATACGGGCGATGCTGCCGCCGATCACATCCGAGATGGTGGAACGGTAGCTGGAGCGCCCGCCGCCGCGCACATCTACAAAGCCCTTGGATTTGTAGAACTTGACCAGGTCCGTATGGCCGGGGCGTACCTCGCCGGTAGGGCCGGCGAATTGCTGGTAGTCGCCGGAGCGTTGCGAGGTCGAGAGAACGACGGCGGCAATCGGCTCGCCGGTGGTGAAGCCCGTCTCATAGCCGGTTGTGCGCGACTCGACGCCATCCACTGCGGTGCTGATCTCGCCGCCGGCGAGAAGCGCATCGTGATCCTCGCTGTAGAGGCCGCCGAGCAGGATCACCTTGTCCTGCTCACGGCGGGGCGTACCGTGCTTGTTGCTGCCTGGGCGGCGGCGGTCCAGATAGCCCTGGATTTGGGCGCGGCTCAACGGGAGGCCGGGCGGGCATCCAAAAACGATGGTTGTGATGGCGGGGCCGTGGGATTCACCGGCCCCGGCGACGGCAAAGAGCGGGCCACCAAGAATTTCCATAGGCAAATACCGGATGCAGTATAGCGCAGAAGGGCGCGGAAGACGAATCAAAGGGCAGAGCGGGATCAGGGTACAAGTCTATGGTTGCCCGCAGCACAGTATCACGGACAAAGCCACGCGGCTGCGCTAGGTATCACGGACGGCTGCAATGAAGGCGCGCAGCTTGGCGGGGTCCTTGCGCCCTGGCGACGCCTCGACGCCGCTGCTCACATCCACCCCCCACGGGCGAACCTGGCCGATGGCGAGGTGGACGGTGTCGGGGTCCAACCCGCCGGCGAGCAGGAGACGAGGGTAGGCGGCCGCGACCTGGGCAGCGATGGACCAGTCGGCGCGGACGCCGGCCCCGCCATAGGCGGCAGTATAGCCGTCCACCAAAAGCTGGGGCGCGACCGGCGCAGGGTAGGGCGCATAGTCTGCGGCTTGGGCGAGGGCGAGATCGGCGACCGTGGGGCGCAGGGCCTTGAAGCCGCGCCCATTCAGGGCGGCAAGGGCGGAGGCCGGCTCATCGCCGTGCAATTGCGCGTAGTCAAGACCGGTCTGCGCCAAGATGGCGGCAATTTCATCAGTGGGGGTGTTGACAAAGACGCCTACTGTGAACGGGCGCGGCGCCTGGTCGCCCCTGCCTCCGGCGCGGAGGGCGGCGACGATGGTTTGCACCGTCTCCGGCGAGACATAGCGGGGCGACTTGGGGTAGAAGATAAAACCGAGCAAGTCAGCCCCGGCCTCGACCGCAGCCTCGGCGTCGGCCAGGTTGGTGAGGCCGCAGATTTTGACCTTAACCGCGGGCGAGAAACCTGGGAGGGGCATAGCCATCAGCGCTTTCCGGCCTCCACAAAGTCGCGCACCTTGCGGCCCCGTTCGGCCTGGGGCAGCTTACAGAAGGTCTCGCCCACCAAGATAGCGTCGCAGCCCATCGCGGCCATGCGGGCCACATCGTTGACGTCGCGGATGCCGCTTTCGCCCACGACCACTTTGCCCGGCGGGATGAGGCGGCGCAGCCGTCCGGTGGTTTCAATGTCCACTTCAAAGGTCTTGAGATTGCGGTTGTTGACGCCGATCACGTGGGCGTCAACGGCCAAGGCGCGTTCCAATTCGGTCTCATCGTGGACCTCGACCAGCGCCTGCATCCCCAGCTCATAGGTCAGCCGGTAGAGCGTGCGTAGCTCATTATCCGAGAGGACGCCGACGATGAGCAGCACGGCGTCGGCTCCGGCCATGCGCGCCTCGTAAACCTGGTATTCATGATAGAGGAAGTCCTTGCGCAGCACCGGCAGCGGCCTCTGGATGGCGCGCAGGTGCTCCTTGATGGCGGTCAGGTACTCCAGCTTGCCCTGGAAGAAGCGGCTGTCGGTGAGACAGGAGATGGCTGCTGCGCCGTTGCGGGCGTAGGTCTCGGCGATCAGCTCCGGGTCCCACTCCTGGGCGATGAGACCCCTGGATGGGCTGGCGCGCTTGACTTCGGCGATGAGGCTGGCGCCGGGCGTAGCGGTGAGGGCAGCGGCAAAGTCAAGGGGGGCAGGCGCCAGGCGGGCGAAGGCTTTAACTTGAGAGAGGGGCATCTGCTCCATCTGCTTGGGCACCTCGACCCGTTTCCAGTCCATGATCATATCCAGCACTTCGCCCTTGTGCTTGGCAATATCGAGTTTGGAGGCTTTCATCCTGTCGCTCCGAGTAGGGCTAAGCGTAGCTTCGCGTCTTGGCAATGTACCGCTCCAGTGTGTGGAGCGCAGCGCCGGTGTCCAGGCTTTCCTGGGCCAGGCGCATCCCTTCGTCCAGGTTGCCGGTGTCGGTGCTGAGCGCGGCGGCAGCGTTGAGCAGCACTACGTCTCGTTTGGGGCCGTGAATTTCGCCGCAGAGGATGCCGCGGGCGATCTCGGCGTTGGCCGCCGCATCGCCTCCCTGGAGGTCGGCCAGGGTGGCGCGGCCAAAGCCCAGCTCCTTCGGGTCGAACTCAAAGCTGCGGACCTGGCCGTTCTGGAGGTGGCTGACATGGCTTGGCCCGGTGGTGGTCAGCTCGTCCAGACCGGCGCCGGTCTCATAAAAGCCGTGGACGACATAGGCAGCCTTGCTGCCCATCTTTGCCAGCACATTCGCCATAAGGTCGGTCAAGTCGAGGCTATAGACGCCGATGAGCTGGTGGGTGGTTGGCGCCGGGTTGGTGAGCGGGCCGAGGATATTGAAGACGGTGCGGGCAGCCAGCTCACGGCGAGGGCCGATGGCGTGGCGCATGGCTGGGTGGTAGGCCGGGGCAAAGAGAAAGGCGATGCCTACTTCTTCAATGCATTCGGCGGCCTGGTCGGCGGTAAGCTGGAGCGTGGCGCCCAGCGCCTCCAGCACATCGGCGCTGCCGGCCCGCTTGTTGGAGCGGTTGCCATGCTTGGCGACCTTGACGCCAGCGCCAGCGATGACAAAGGCGGCGATGGTGCTGATGTTGAACTTATAGGTGCCGTCGCCGCCGGTGCCGACAATATCTACCAGCTTGGCGTCGCCGATGGCCGGGCGGACCTGAACGGCGCTGCGGCGCATGGCCGAGGCGCAACCGGTGATCTCCTCCACGGTCTCACCTTTCATGCGCAGCGCCGCCAGAAAGGCCCCGATCTGGGCGGGGGTTGCTTCGCCCTCCATGATCTGGGTCATGGCAGCGTCAGCCTGTTCGGTGGTGAGATTCTGGCCGGCAAAGAGTAGGTGAATGGCTTCTTGGATAGGGTTTTGGCTCATGGTCATAGCTCCAATTTGGCTGATGGCTGATGGCTGGTGTCACAGAGAGAAGAGCGTCATGTGTCTGGCTCTGCTTCTTGAAGCTACCAGCCACCGGCCACAAGCTACCCGCCATCAGTCTTGTTCGTTCAACCAACGGTAAAGATCCGCGGCCGGTTCGGCGCTGTCCGGCAGCGCGAGGCCGAGCCGGTCCGCCGCCAGCGCCAGCGTCGCCGCCAGCGTCTCGATCAAGAACGGCAGCGCGTCGCGCAGGCCAGGCTCCGGCGCCGGTTGTGTGTGCTGGCGGAGGCCCATCAGCAGGTAGTTGACGGCATGGAAGGGCAGCACACGGGAATACAGCTCAATACGCGCGGCGAGCGCGGGCATGTCTACTGCGTCCAGGTAAAGCCGCAGCCAGGCGTCCAGCGCCTCCGGCGCGATGTGCAGACGATGGCGCTGGAGGAAGTCGGCGATCTCATAGGCCGGGTCGCCCAAACCCGCCATCTCCCAATCGAGCAGCAGCAGCCCTTTTCGCCCCACCAGGACATTTTGCAGGCGCAGATCGCCGTGGATGACGGTGGGCGGCGCGTCGCGCCACTGCGGCAGGCCGGTCTGAACCACCTGCTCGGCGGCCTCGCCCAGCCGGGTATAGAGGGCCGCCAGGCCGGTGCAGGGCGTGGTCATCAGCCAGTCCGTTACCAGCGAGCGGCTCTGCTGCTCGATGCGCCAGAAGTAGTCCAGGTTAATGGGGTGGGGCGAGAAGCGGCGCAGCTCTGACGGCTCGGTGCGATGCACCGTCGCAACGGCCAGGGCCAGGTCCGGCAGGTTCTCGCCGGCTGCCAGCGCGGCGCCCTCGCTCCATTCGTAGACCATCAACGGGCGCGGCAATCCTTCGGGGATGCGGTCTTGCCAAAGGGGCGCCGGGGCCAATCCCAAGGGGGCAAAGAGCGCCTGGGCGTCAAATTGGCGCCGGCTGCGGACCTGGCCCGCATCCAGAAAGAGCTTCACCACCGCCTCGCGCCCCCGGCAGGCCACGCGCCAGAGCAGATTTTCCTCGCCAGTCCAATGCGCGACCTTCTCCACCGGTTGTTGAACAAACTCGCTGGTGGGGGCGGTCGTCAGATAGCCGTGGACGGCGGGCCACAGATCGTCGGCCATACGCGCCTAGTGGACTCGCTCCACCCGCAGGAAATTGGCGAGCAGCTCCTTGCCATACTCGGTCAGGATGCTCTCCGGATGGAATTGGACGCCATAGATGGGCAAGCGCTTATGGCGCAGGCCCATCAGCTCCCCCTCTGCCGTGTGGGCCGTGGCAATCAGCTCATCGGGCAGCGGCTCGGCCACGACCAGGCTGTGATACCGGGTGGCCGTGAAGGGGCTGGGCAGCCCGGCAAAGAGGCCCTGGCCGTCATGGTGGACTGGGCTGACCTTGCCGTGCATGAGCCGGGGCGCCCGGATCACCGCGCCGCCAAAGACATGGCCGATGCACTGTTGGCCCAAGCAGACGCCCAGGAT
>DATLZJ010000466.1:0-2090 GCA_035574055.1 Caldilineaceae bacterium | reverse complement strand
AGGCCGGGCGCCGAGCGTGACCGCGTCCAGCAGGTTGAAGACCAGAAAGGCGAGCAGGGCGCCGGCCATGCCCACCGCCCACAACCGGGCCGGCGTGCCCGGCGCGGTGGCCCTGAAGAGCCGCACGAGCGCGGCGACGGCGAAACCCAGCAGCGCCATCAGCGCCAGCAAGCCCGGCAGCCCCAGGTCCAGCCCGGTCTGCAAAAAGAGATTGTGGGCGTGGGTGATGTCCGGGTCGGGCCGGTAATCGGGCAAGGCCGGGTACGGCTCACGCGCTGCCAACTGGAACACCCCTAATCCTACACCCGTTAGCGGCGCATCGCCAATTCCATACCAAGCCCGTCGCCAAATCATCAGGCGGCCCGCCATGTTGCGGTCGGCCAGAACCCGCTCCAGCAGCGAGCCGGCCTCTGGGGGCGCCTCCCCCTGTACGGCCAAGACATCCAACACCCCCTGCGGGCCAAAGACATCCAGCGTAGCAACGGCGAGCAACAGCCCCACGCCCAGGACAAGCCAGCCGCGCCGGCCGGCCAGCAGACAGACCAGCCCGCTCGCCAGCGCCGCCGCCAGCAGCCCCGTGCGCGATTGGGTCAAGAGCAGCGCGCCGCCAAAGAAAAGCGCCAGCCCCAGCAGCGCCCCCTTGCCCAACCACCAGAGCGACCGGTTCATCTCTCGGCCCGGCGATGCCAGCAGCAGCGCCAGCGCCGGCGCGACAAAGAGCATCACCACGCTTGCGACCCGGTTCGGGTTGAAGGCATTGCCCAAGAAGGGCAGCGCGCCGTTGATGGCGGGCAACCTGTCCACCAGGCCGGCGATCAAGGGCAGCTTGTCGTTGGCGCGCATGGAGAGTAGGCCGATGGCCCCCAGCGCCAGCCCCACGGCAAAGAAGCCCGCAGTCGCCACGGCCACATGGGCGCCAACATGCCGCCGCCCGTTGCCGCCGCCGTCGGCGCAAAAATAGAGCACCCCCAACAGCACAGCCGCCCCCCACACCAGCCGCACCAGCTCCGGCCAGCTCACTTCCCAAAAGGCAGGCGAGACCAGCGCGCCGATGGGCGCGGCCACGCCTGCCAACAGCAGCACGACCCACAGCGCGCCGCCCGCGGCCCCAAAATGCCCGCCATTGGCCCGGCGCACCAGGTAGGGCACGGCGACCATCCCCAGGCCAATCGCCATCGCCTCCACCGGAAAGCGCTCCGGAAAGAAGGCCAGCGGCGCGGTCGCGGCCAGCGCCAAGGGGCCAAGAAACTGGTCGGGCGACCAGCGCGCCCGCGGCCGGCGGCGGTGACGCCGGGCGGAGGGAAGCTCGTCGGTCCAGATGGTCTCAGGCAGGTCAGACGCGGACATCGTCCTCGAGCGACTCCTGGCGCACGGGCGCCGGCTTGACGGCCAGCCCGTTGGCGCGTCTGGCCGGCGGCGCCTCTAGCCCCAGCGGGTCTGGCTTGGGCCTGCCGCCGAAGATGCGGCGCCACCCGCCCTTGCGCGCCGTATCCTCATGGTAGTAGCGGCCATAGTAGTAGTAGTTGGTGTAATAGCCCAGCTCGTCGGCCTGCACCCGGTTGAGCACCGGCCCCAGCAGGCGCGCCCCGGCCCGCTCCAGCAACGTCTTGCAGCGCAGCACCAGGTCACGGCGGCTGTAGCCTGCCCCCACCACCTGGATCACGCCGTCCACCTGGGGCGCGACCAGCACCGCATCGGTCACCGTCGCCGCCGGCGGCGTGTCATAGATGACCAGGTCGGCGCCGGCCTCGATCTGGCGCATTACCTCGCTGGCGCGGTTGGAGCCGAGCAGCTCGGCCGGGTGCGGGGGAATGGAGCCACAGGTGATCACGCGCAGGTTGGGGATGGCCGTGGCCTGCAGGCAATGCTCCAGCGCCAACCCACGCTCCACGACCAGGTTGGTGAAGCCAGGCTCGCGGCGCACGCCGAAGGTTGCATGGACCTGGGGCTTGCGCAGGTCGAGGTCTACCAGGACCACGCGGCGTCCCTCCTGGGCAAAGGAGACGGCCAGGTTGGTTGCGACAAAGGTCTTGCCTTCACCTGGGCCGGCGCTGGTGACCATCAACGACCGGATCGGCGCCTCGACGCCC
>DATLZJ010000465.1:0-2229 GCA_035574055.1 Caldilineaceae bacterium | reverse complement strand
GCCCGCCGCCGCTGTGTTGCTTGGTGACGAAGCTCGGCGTCGGGTGAAAGCCATTACGGCGCAGCATCCAGCTACGTGCATGGTAGATGTCGCCCAAGACACATTGCTCGATCTCCCGCTTCATCGCCTGGGAGATGCCCTTGAAGCGGAAGTGCTGCGCCGTCATCAACAACTTGCCCGATGCATCGCGCGCCGCAATCATGCGTCTAATGTCAGCCGGCGTCGGCGCCAGCGGTTTTTCACAGAGGACATGCTTGCCGGCCTCCAGCGCAGCGATCACCTGGGATGTGTGATACATGTTGGGGGTGCAAATATCAATAATATCAATGTCCGGGTCGCGAAAGAGATCGGCCGGGTCGGTGCTCAACTTGTTCACCACATGCTGCCGGCCCCACTCTTCTAGCGCCAGCGGGTTGATATCGGCCCCGGCCACGACCTCGGCGTACTCCGATGCCGCCCAACCGGGCATATGGGTGCGCGCGATGCCGCCGACCCCGATCACTCCGACCTTTAACGTCGTAGCCACCGTTGCTCCTCGAGCCACTTCCGGCTCAATCTATCCGTTTGCTGTTGGGTAATATTGATGCTAAGAAGGCTGCCGCCGAGCGGCAGGCAATTCTAGTATGCCGCAGACCGGCCAACTTGCTCAAGTCAGGCCCCCTGCCCTAGACTGGAACCGGTGGAGCGTCGAATGGCTCCACGCCACCGGCTTCATCCGCGGAGGGACCATGTCTGCGCTATCCAACGACTATGCGCTTGCCATTGATATCGGCGGCACCAAGATCGCGGCGGCTTTGGTCAATCGCCAGGGCAGCGTCGTACAACGTCTGGTCCGCCCGACCCGCGCCGACTTGGGCGCGCATGCCATCCTACAGAACGTCATTGAGATCGGCAGGGATGTCGTGGCGGCGGCGCGGCGCTTCGATTTGCCCGTCGCGGCGGTGGGCATCGGCAGCGCCGGCCAGGTCAACGTCGAGACCGGCGCGATCTCCTATGCCTCGCAAAACCTGCCCGGTTGGTCAGGGCTGCCGCTGGCCGACCAGGTGCGCGACGCGCTGCACCTTGAGGTCTTTGTGGATAATGACGTCAACACCCTGGCCCTGGGCGAGCACCGCTTTGGCGCAGGCCGCGGCTTTCGTGAAGCCCTCTATGTAGCCGTCGGCACCGGCGTGGGCGGCGCGCTGGTCCGCAATGGGGACGTTTGGCGCGGCGCGACCTGGAGCGCAGGGGAGATTTGCCACCTCGTCATTGATGTTGACGGAACGCGGCGCTGCAGCTGTGGCGCGACCGGCCACCTCGAGGCATACACCAGCGGGCCGGCGATGGTGCTGCGCTACCGGGAACTGAGCGGCAGCCGTGATGCGCCCGATCTCCAGAGCGTCGCCGAGCGGGCGCGCCAGGGCGACGGCCACGCCCTCCAGGCCATCGCCGAGGGCGCCAAGATTCTAGGCACGACCCTAGCCGGCCTGCTCAACGTCTTAGACCCGGAGCTGCTCGTCGTGGGCGGTGGAGTGACCGAGTTGGGGCGCCTCTGGTGGCGTCACTTCGAGGACGCGCTGCGCGCCAACCCGATGCCGGGGCCGGCGCAGGTAACGCTGCGTCCGGCCCAGTTGGGCAGCGATGCAGTGCTGGCCGGCGCCGCCTGGCTGGCCTTTGACGGCCTGGCGCGCAGCGGCGCACAGCCCGCCCTTTAATCAGGCCACACGTTGAGCCGTCGTCAAGCCGTCTTCAAGATTGAGCGCAAGAACTCCCGCACCACAGCCAGGTACGGCTCAAAATGCGTGCGGCGAATACTATGCTCGGCTCCCTGGATATGGGCCACCCTCACCAGAGGGTTCAGGCGCTGCGCCTCGTCGGCTACGGCCTGATTGACGATACCGCCACATTCCGGATCGCCCCGGATCAACAGGACCGGCTCGGCGAACCTCGGAACCACCTCCCGCCAGGCGAGCCGCGTCTGGGGTGTAAATTTGAAGATATGAGGGCTGGCCTGACGCTTGGCCTGCACCCAAGCCGGAAACTCCTCGTCGGCCCAGCCTGGGTTAGCGGCTCGTGCTTCTGCCTCCAGCGCCGCGGGTGAAAGCTGCTGCTGGCGAGCAAGCGCAGCAGTGCGCTCTTGCATCCAAACCTGCGGGTCTTGCGCCGCCGGCCCGGTCCGCCACGGCGGATCCTCCAGCACCGCGCCTGCTGTTAAGCCCGGATGGGCAGCCAGCAGGGCCGCCGCGCTCC
>DATLZJ010000464.1:0-7683 GCA_035574055.1 Caldilineaceae bacterium | reverse complement strand
CCGCCGGCAAAGCCGGCTTTCGCTTGTGGGTGGAAATCCCGCTCCCGCAGCAGATGACCGGCGGGAAGGAGCGTCTCACATGATTCGGGTGTTATTGGCAGAAGATCAAGCCATGGTACGCGGGGCGCTGGCTGCGCTGCTTGGCTTAGAGGACGATATCGAAGTGGTCGCCGAGGTTGCACGGGGAGAGGAGGTGGTTCCGGCGGCGCTGACGGCGCACCCGGACGTGGCACTGCTAGATGTTGAGATGCCTGGCGGAGATGGGTTACAGGCAGCACATGCGCTACGTGCCGCCCTGCCATCTTGTCGTATTGTTATCCTGACAACGTTTGGGCGCAGCGGGTATCTGCGTCGAGCAATGGAAGGCGGCGCTGTCGGCTTCCTGCTTAAAGATGCCCCTGCCGAGGACCTGGCAGTTGCGATCCGCCGTGTGCTCGCAGGTGAACGGGTGGTGGATCCTGACCTGGCGCTTGCGGCGCTTGCCGATGGCAACAATCCCCTCACCAACCGCGAGCGGGATGTCTTGGCCGCCTCCTTGGTGGGCGCCGATATTACGGATATTGCTGCACAGTTGTCACTCTCGGAAGGAACGGTGCGCAACTATCTCTCGACGGCGATTCAGAAGCTCTATGCACGCAATCGCATGGAAGCGGCACGGCTGGCGGAGCAGAAAGGATGGTTGTAACAAAAGCCCTGTTTGCCTATTTCCCGATTTCAATGTGAACTCGACGTAAGGATTAGCAAACGAGTCCAGGCGCCGGACCGTCGTCGAAGCCGAGACCGAAGCCGGGTTTGGTAGGAGGGCAGGTGTAGGCCATCAGACCGGCGATGCGCCCGGCCATGGTGTATGGCAGCATGTCCACCGCCACGTTGGATACAGATGGAGCCGGTGTTCGACTTTACAATTGCCTTTCTAGGAAATCAATCACGATGCCTCGCTTCAGCTTGTCGTGATGGAACTGGTTGTAATAATTGCGCAAACAACCGTAACAACTCGTATCACGCGCCTCGCCGCCGCACTCGCAACGCCGGAGCCGCATCAGCGTGGCCTCGAGCATCTGGCGGAGCGATGCCGGGCTTTGGCCAATGCGGTGGACATGACCGGCGCCGCCAGGAACATTGTCATAGAGCACCAAGGCAGGATGACGCCGATCGCCAGTGTAAGGATACAGCACCCCGTCCAGGTCTTGCCGGTCAATATCGAGCGCGGCGCTAGCCCCCTCCAGCAGACCGTAGAGAAGGGACAGCCAGAACTCCTCATCCGCCGCACCAATTCCTTCAAAATAGAGATGTAGAATATCCGTCTGATACTCATGGCCCAAGTGGACGGGCCGCAAGGCGCCGCGACACTCTCCGCCCCACGGTGAACGATGGCTAGCGCCGACCGTCTCACCGGCGATCACGGCATATCCGCAGAGATAACAAAGGGAAAAGCCACGCCCACCCGCTTGGTTGACCACTGCCAATGTGCCCTCGGCCGCAGGAACGGCGCGCAGACGGCCTTGAGCCAGGGGCAAAAGCTGGGCTGCGCCCTCTTTTGAATTGCCGGAATAAAAGGTCTGGGTGATGTAAGTCCGCTCTGGCGGCGCATCGCCTGGGGTGCGAGGCGGGTCTAACTCCGCAACAAAGCCAAATTCCGGAATCACAAAAGTCCTCGGCCCACCGCGCCCGCGCAGTGGCTGCCGGCAAGCGCGGCATGTCGCCAGCACAAGGTCGGTATCGGCCAAGATACTCTGGTAGCAGCCACAGACGTCACAAATGGCGTAACGGTAGCTGCGCCAACTACGGTCCGGCAGGCGCTTAAGATAACGGCTAGTCCAAAGCTTACCACCCGCTACGACCTCGCTGCTGGGGGCATACTCGGCCAGCGCAATGCGCAGGTCCCGATCCAACTCAAGGTCGCGCGCCGCCTCCGCATGGTGGAGAATCTGGAGGCTGACAACGTCTACCGGAAATCCATACTTAGGGATGACATTTTGACTCGACAGATAGTTGATCAGCGGCATCCGTCGCAACGTCGTGATCACCCGCAAGATATGGTCCGACGGTCGCCCGGCTGCCACCCGCGCCAGCCGCGCCTCCTCCAGTTGCTGAATATCATTCTGAACGCGGGCGCCCGCTTTGGTAAGTACCCCCGTCTGTTCACCCACCAACTCGTTCACCCACTGCCAGTTGGCAAGGCCCAGGTCATCATGCATCTCCGGCGGCACGATTCGCGCCAGCGCCGCCTGCAACGCCTGAGGGCGCTCCTCTAGAAACTCCCTGACCTGTTGCACACCATCCCCTGCTTCACGAACGCCTGCTGGATGGGCGCCTTCTGTGCGAAAAAAGAAGTCTTCGACTGTGCCAAAGCGGTGGGGGGCGCGCTTCCAGAAGGCGGCTAGCGCAGTCGCGTAGACGTGGCGGCGCACGATCTTCGCATTGGCGATCTCGAAATAGGGTGCGGCGATGGCGCCAGATACCATGCGTTTCGGGTCGGCGAAATGGGCCAGGTCATGCGCGCGGCGCTGGGCAAAGGTCAAGGCATAGGCCGTGGCATCCGTCCGTCGTCCGGCGCGACCGGCTCGCTGGAGGTAATTGGCGGTGGAGGGAGGCATGTTGCGCATAAAGACCGACTCTAGCTCCCCTACATCCACGCCCAGCTCAAACGTTGTTGAACAGCTCAAGACATTGACTGCCCCCTGCACAAAGCGGGTCTGTAAAGCAGCGGCAGCCTCACCGGTCAACTGCGCGGTATGTTCCTGGGCAAAAAGCGGAATCGGCTCAAGCTGGGTATAGAGTTGGCGATAATGGTGGTCACGAAGCTCCTCAGCGGGATTGCAGGGCAGGAGCTGGCCGGTGCAGGCATAGGTAGGGCAGACACCGCGCACCGAAAAGAGGGACAAGTTGCCGCAGCGGTTACACCGATACCACGCGACGGCCGGATCAACATGGCCGTCGCGTAGCTCCCACTGGGTGGCCTTGATCCGGTAGCCGACTCCGTGGCCGAGGATGGATTCGGACGAGAAGTGGCTCTTCCATACGCTGTCCGGCGCGTGGAGGGCAAGGCCGCGGCTCCAAAGGTCGCGCAATGTCTGCCATGCCGCTTCCAGGCTACGCTCCTCTCCCATCAAGAGCACATAGAGCCGCCGCAGAAAATCCAGCCGTGCATTCATAGACTTGGGGCCTGTCGGCTCCCAACCGAGGAGCGCAGGGCCGCGACGCGAGTGGCCCTGGGCAACGCGACCGACAAAGGCATAGGCCCGGTTGCGAGGGGCAAAGAATTCGTCGCGTGGATCAACCTCTGGCGGAAACTCCACCGCGCCTTTCGTGCGAAAGTTAGCAAGCAGAACCTGATAGAGGTCCCACACTTCACCGTCCGAGAGACCCAGCCGGAGCAGGGCCGGCGGCGCAGACCAGCCGGCAGGCGGAACCAAGGCAAAGCCCAGGCAGCCTAACCCTTCCAGGCTGGTACGCCGGTCGAACGCCAACAGCTCCACCAAGAGCCACTTCCAGATTTCCGCCCGTTGCTTAGTGGGGCTCAGATCACCGGACAGCAGGCCATGGCCGGTCGCCAGATGGATGAGGGGTTGGACCAGGTCTTGGAGACGCCTGCGGTCAGCGTGCACCTCGGCTTGGCGCTCCTCCAGCGCCAGCAAGATCAAACGGCGCCACATGATTTGGCTATAGGTACGGTTCAGATAAGGGGCGAAGAACGCGGCGGCCTGACGGTTGTCGGAGAAGATCAAGAGTTGGCGACCCGGAGCCGGCGGCGCAGCGCGGGCTTGGGACACAGCTCCCCACTCCTCATCTACGAGGGTTTCAGCGGCGAGATCGGCAGCCGGTCTCGCTTTCGGCGGAAGTTGCTGGTATTGTGCCGTGGCAAGCACGCTGGCCGTGGCGTCGTTGCCGGTGAGAAAGCGCCATACCAAACCTGTGCTGCTCCGTCCGCCGCAGGCTGGGCAGTGAGTGACCTTGCCGTCCCGGTTCCGCACAGCTTGCAGTGTAACGATAGCGCCTGGGCCACAGTCGCAGAACATGGCCGGGTTCTGGCTGTGGGCGATGGCGCCACAGGCGGCGCACAAGCGGTAGGTTTCTTCGCCTGCTTCCTCACCTTCGCTCTCAACCAAGTCATCCTCGTCATCGAGAGGCTGGACCGGTTGTTCTTCCTGGAGCAGGAAGTATTCAAGCCGGCGGTCTTCTTCCACAAAGCGCGTGGTAGGGTGGCGCAGCACCTCCACACGCCGTTCCGGTAGGCGCTGGCGCTCGCCGACCAGGTAGCCTGCGCCACAACGCCGGCAGGTTGCCAGCTCAAAGACCGGATAATCGCGACCCGCCTCGCGCGCCATCTCGCGCCGCTCCAAAAAGAGGCGGCGTTGCGGGCGAAGCTGCACATAGGCCCCCTCAATGGCGCGGGCAAAAAAGTGATAACGCGCCGGCAGGAGGCTCGCCTCCTCTTCGGCCAACTTGGCCTTCACCGCCAAGTCTACCAACGCCACGAGCGGGCGCAGCATAGTAGCGTCGCCAAAGACAGCCTCGGCCAACTCACCGATGTACTGCGGCTCCTGTTCCAGCAAGGTCTGAAGGCGGCGAACGTGGATACTCCGGCTCAGACTTTGATAGAGGAAACGCCGCCAGTTCGCGCCACAGGCGTTGGCAAGGTCAAGCAGCCAGCGGTCGGCAGGATTGAGGGAAACGGCGTGCGCGGCCAGGCGTAGCGGGTCCAGGCTGCCGGATGTCGCCTGTTGGACCTGCGCCTGCCATGCCAGATAGAGGTCAGGGGCAGCCCGCCAATCGGCGGCGGCCTCACCCTGCAAGGTTTGCCGGACCGCGCACACGACATCCTGTTGGGCCGGATCCTCATCTTGCCAGGCAAAGCGCTCGCCAAATAGCTTCTCGGCAAAGGCCGCTGCCTCCGGAAAGCTCTCATCGCCCTTGCCTAAGGTTGCGCTAGTGGCAATACACTGCAAGATACCCGTCCTCCCCTCGACGATGCGGTCCTTCAGACGGCGCAACAGCAAGGCCATCTCGATGCCCTTGGCCCCGGTGTAGGTATGAGCTTCATCCAGCACCAAAAAACGCCAGGAATGGGCATAGGGGCCGTCAAAGAAAACATGGTCGGCGGGGCGTAGAAGCAGGTACTCCAGCATAGCATAGTTGGTCAGCAGAATGTGAGGCGGCGCGGCGCGCATCTGCTCCCGCGCAATTAGCTCGTTGGGCAACGGGTCGCAGCGATACATCCGCTGGTATCGCTCGCGCGCAGGCCCTACGCGGTCTTCGGTCTCGCCGGTGAAACGGCCAAAGGTGATTGCCGGATCATGGGCCAGCAGGTCGCGCAGCCGCGCCATCTGGTCATTGGCGAGCGCATTCATTGGATAGAGCAGCAGGGCCTGCACGCCAGGATCGAGCCTGTGCCGGGCGCTCTGGCGCAGCAAGTGGTCAAGAATCGGGATCAGAAAGGTTTCGGTTTTGCCGGAGCCGGTGCCGGTGGTCACGACCAGGTTGCGCCGTCCGCTGACCAGCTTGCGCACCGCCACTTCCTGGTGGCGATAGAGCGGGCGCGCCAGGGGCAGGCGCGGCGAGTTTAACCGCGCGAACTCGCGGGTCAGCACCCCTTCTTCGATCAAATCGGCGATAGATGCCCCGGTGGCAAAGGGCGGCGTCGCCTCGAGGATCGGCCCCTTGACAAAACGGTCTGCCTGGCGCAACGCCTCCCGGAATTGGCGGCGCAAGGATTCGTCACGTAAGAAGAAGGTGGTTTGCAGATAGTTGAGATAGGCCGTGGTAATCGCATCGGTCATCCGGATCGGGTCGAGCGGCATAGGGCACCTATCCTGAACGGCAGGGTCAACAGCGCATCTGGATCAAGCGAGATAGAAGCGGCAGATCGGTCCAACAAGGGTGGGCGCGTGGTCGGGGTGGTTGACCCTCTCCTCACGCCAGTGCAGCCGTTGGCACTTATGGCAGTACATCGCGCCGTCGCCGTTGCGGTCTTCGATGGCGCTGAGGCCAGGTCTAAGCAGCGCATATCGAAATTTGAGCGGGTTGCTGGCCCGCGCCTCGGCTCGTTGTTCATCGTCGCCCTCTTCGAGCAATTCACCCCAGAACCAGCCGGCATTGGTCCGCTTCACCACAACGCCGTCGAGCTGAAGCTCACGCGGCGCCTGCTGGCCGATGATCCGGCCCGTGATGCGGAGCCGGTATGGCTGCGCCAACGGCAAGATCACGCCCTCATCCTCGACTTTCGTAACCGTCAGCACCTCATCCTGCCGTACTTGCTGGACTCCCACGACCTCGATCTGGATGGTGCTGGGCGCCTGCGGGCCTGGGTAAGCAGGCAAGGTACGCCACCAGGGGTCAATGGGCGCAAGGTGGATCAAATAGGCGCCGGGCGGCAAGGTGGTTGTATCGGTCTCGACGCGGGCAGTGCGCTCGCCGCTACTCAAAGACCGGTGGAGGACGCGCCGCCCCGCCTGATCCCAAATGCAAAGCACCCGCTCCTGTGCGCGTCCTCGCTCGCTCCAGCCGATCCGCAGGATCACCCGTTCACCCTCCCCCATCTGCACACAGGCAAGGTCCTGCGCCTCCCACGCGGAGCGGATAGTGCAGATCGGCGCATCCTTGATCTGAACCGCCGGGTCGGGGTGGGTCAGGCGCAGCCACTTGAGCGGCTTGCCCGCACGCAGGGAATCACGCCAGGCAAGCAAGTCAAACCTGGCGATTTGGTTGACGATGCGGCGAATCTCTTGCCGATCCGCCGCATCGCTCCCCAGCGCCAGCTCCCCCTGGACCTCGGCTGGCAGCTTCACCAGGAGAAACTGCTCTTGCAAGCTCTCCCAATCGTCGAGCCAGAGTTCTTGACGTTGGTACATCTGCCATCCCGCCGCCTGGCTGACAATGTCAGAGGAAAAGCACCAGAGGAGCTTGGGAAGATCAAAGGAGACCGGCGCCCTGGCCGTACCTGTATCTACTTGCCAGCACAATTCTCCCAGAATACTCTCTTCCCGTTGGTCGATCTGCACCCAGTAGCCATCCTGATCCTGTGTAACCGCCGCCGGCGGGAGGGCGGTGAAGACCACACCCGGCGGCAAACGCAACCGGAGGGTTGCCATCGGCGGCGTGTCCCCCGACCAGGGCAGATAGACAGGCCGGTCGAACTCGGCCTCCAACGCCGGGACAAGGGCGAAAATTTGATGCCAGTCACCCATCGGGGTGTTGTATAGCCGCACACGCATACATCCGGTGAGCGGCCGCCGGTACAGGCTGCCGAGGTCTATGTTGAGGGTTAAGGCGCTTTTGGTCTCATGGCGTGTGGCCTGGACAACAAAGTCGCTCAGACGGGACTGCCTCACTGGACCGTTATCTCCATCTACAGCTACTGTAAGCCACATGTCGGCCAGCGCCAGATCAGCATCGCAGGTGATCCGCAACCTGGGCAACTCGCCACAATACAACGGATATCCCTGCCGATGTCGCCCGACGCTGAGACGCTGGCCGATCAGCTCTGCATCAAAATGAGGCTGGCAACGGGTTGGCACAGTGAAGAGCTGCGCGCTGTGGCCGGTGACAGCCAAGACCCCTTGGCCGGTAAGATCGGCGAGGAGCAACCGGTGGTCCTGCCAGTCGCCAACCATCTGCCCCTCTTGGATGATATGTAGCGTCTCCGGGAGACTTGCCCCTGGATCGAGTAAAATCCAGACCGGC
>DATLZJ010000463.1:0-3156 GCA_035574055.1 Caldilineaceae bacterium | reverse complement strand
GTCAGGGGAACGGCGGCGAAGATGTCTGCGGTGAGAGCGGTGAAGCCGGCAACGGAGATGGGCAGCCCATAGCCGAGACTGGCCGCGGCGAGCCAAAGCAGCAGCGCGTCACAGAGCCAGATGAGCAGGCTTTCACCCACCAGTCCCACGCCCCAAACGGGCCGCCGGGGCAGGCGGCGCAGGCCGTTCACCACCTGGAGGGTAAAGTCCAGCGCCCGCTGCCAGAGGGGATGAGCCGGACGCCGGCGCAGCCGCGGCAGCAACACCGGCAACAACAGCGCCGCCAGCGCCACACTGCTTAACAGGAGCAGCGCGCCGCCATAGACTGCCCACACCTGGCCGGGCAGTCGCAGCCCCAGCACCCCCAGCCCAAAGCCCGCGCTCAACAGCAGGAGCGCCAGGATGTCCAGCGTGCGCTCCAACACAATGCTGCCCAGGCTGTCGGCTGCGGGAACTGCGGGCTGGGCCGGCGGCGGCAGGCGCAGCGCAGCGATGCGAAAGGCGTCGCCGGCGCGCGCCGGCAACAGGGCGCTGACAAACCAGCCGGCGAGCAGGACGCCCGTAGTGTAACGGTAGCCGAGCCGGTGGCCCACCGCAGCCAACAGCGCCTGCCAGCGGTAGCCGCGCAGCGCGAAGCCGGCATAATGAACGGCCGCGGCCAGGAGCAGCAACCGCCCATCCACTTGGCGAAGCGCGGCAAGGGTGGCGCGTCCGCCGCCCAGCGCCAGCAACAGCGCTACGGTGGCAAGAGCCAGGCCGCCCAGCAAGGCCAGGCGGCGGGCGTCAAAGCGCAAAACCGGCAGGAGAGGCGCAGGCGCGCGGCGGTCGGGCACGGGCTGTGTCATAGCTTGCCATCTTATCATCCGCCGGGGCGCAGGGCAATTGCTGCCGGTGAACGTTTTCACACAGAGCCGCCCTGCCCCATAGACACTCTATGCCCGTGGGCTGTATGTCCAGCAGTCAGCACTCCCCTTGACGCTCCATGCCCTTGAGTTGTACACTAGCGCCGGAGACCAAACCGGCTCGACCCGCCCACCCGGCAGACAGGCGCAGGCGCGGTGGTTTGGCGCTCGCAAGCACCACTCCAACCAGAAAAGGCGCATCCCATGAGCAACGTCACTGGCGGCCCCCAACGACTTGCGCTCTATCTTCAGGACAAGCATCCGATTCGCGATGGCATGGAGTATGCCCGCTATGCCGAGCAGCGCGGCTTTGAGGCGGTCTGGCAGGCCGAAAGCCGGTTGGTGCGCGATGCCATTGTGCCCATGGCCGCCTACGCCGCCGTCACCGAGCGCATCCGCATCGGCTCCGGCGTCATCAACAACTGGACGCGCAACATCGGCCTGCTGGCGGCGACTTTCCTAACCCTGGACGACCTGGCCCCCAACCGGATCATTTGCGGCATCGGCGCGTGGTGGGACCCGCTGGCGCGCAATGTGGGCATCGAGCGGCGCAAGCCGCTGACTGCCATGCGCGAGACGATTGAGGTGCTGCGCCGGCTGCTGGCAATGGAGAACGTCACCTTCCACGGTGAATTTCACCATGTGGAGGGCATCGAGCTGGACGTGGTGCATGGCCGCCGCGAGCCGCGCCATGTGCCCATCATGATCGGCGCGACAGGCCCCCAGATGATGGAGCTGGCCGGGGAGATCGCGGACGGGGTGGTGCTCAACTACTGTGTACCGCCGGAGTACAACGTGCAGGCCCTGGAGCAGATCGCGCGGGGCGCGGCCCGCGCCGGGCGTAGCCTCGACGACATTGACCGGCCCCAGCTTATTGTCTGCTCGGTCCATGAGGACCGCCAGACGGCGCTGGACGGGGCGCGCGAGCTGCTCACCCAATATCTGGCCCAACAGCCCCACATCGCCAAGGCCAGCGGCGTCAAGCCCGAAGTGGTGAGCCAGATTCAATCCATCCTGGGCTGGCCTGCTACCAAGGAGCAGGTGCGCCGGGCCATGCCCCTGGTGCCCGACGAGCTGGTGCAGCGCATCACCGCCAGCGGCTCGCCCGCCGAGGTCAAGGCGAAGGTGCGCGAGTATATGGACAACGGCGCCACCTGCCCCATCCTCTACCCCCTGGGCGACGTGAAAATGATGATTGACACCTTTGCGGAGGGTTATTAACCGCAAAGTCGCAAAGAGCGCAAAGATCAGAATACGCTCAGAATAGGATTAAAGAAAGAATGTGGGGGCAATAGGTCTACTACGGGAGCAGAGCCGGACACCTTCATTCTTCTGGACTTTTTCTGGCCTTTGCGCTCTTTGCGTCTTTGCGGTTTTATCTCTGGAAACTTGGGCTATGACTGACCTGACGAAGATACGGCGGCGGCATATTGTGCTGATGGAGCAGACCTGCGCGACGTTGGGGCATGTGCTGGCGCGGGTGGACCAGGCGACGGCCACAACCCTGCGCGACCGAAAAGACGGTCCCAAGGGCTGGACGACGCTAGAGGTGCTCTGCCACCTGCGCGACTTCGACGGCATCTTCCGCCGCCGCGCCCAACTGATGCTGGCCGAGGCGCACCCGGACCTGCCCGCCTATGACCATGAGCAGATGGCAATTGAGCAAGCCTACAACCGCCAAGACCTGCGCCAGGTCTATGCCGACTTTGCTCGCTCGCGCGCAGAGACCATCGCCTTCTTTCGCGGGCTGGACGCCGACCAATGGGAGCGCACCGGCGAGCATCCAGAACGAGGCTTCTTCACCATGACCGACGCCGTGATCCAGGTCGGCGCCCATGATGTCACCCACCTGGAGCAGATCACCCGCATCTTATTTACTGGATAAGTCGCCACTAGTCCACGCAGCCGATGATCCGTTTCCTGCTCTGTCTCGCCTACCCCGTGCTGCTTGTGCCCCTCTACCTGTCGTGGAGCCGTAGCCAAGCCGAGGCCCAGATTGACAAAATGCAGCGCGCCGTCTTTAACACGCCAGGCGCAGAGGCGCCGCTGCCGCCGGTGGTCTTGATCGGCGGGCTTGGCTTGATGGCGGGATATGGGCTGGCGGCGCGCATCCTGGGGCTGCCGGGGTGGCAGCGCTTCCTTGCCATTGCCCTCGGATTGCCGCTGGGCGTCGCCGTCTATTCGCTGCGCCAGGCAGAGCAGCGCTAGGCTATCATTCGTTCGTCTATGATCGTTCGTACCCAGCCCAATGGCC
>DATLZJ010000462.1:0-3230 GCA_035574055.1 Caldilineaceae bacterium | reverse complement strand
CCGTGATAGCGTAGACGGGCATCTCATAGTGGACAACCAACGCTGCGGCGATGTCGTCCTGAGTGCTGAGGGGATTGCTGGCGCAGAGGGCGACCTCAGCGCCGCCGGCCAGCAGCACCCGCATCAGATTGGCCGTCTCGGAAGTGACATGCATGGCCGCGGCCAGCCGCACCCCCCGGAAAGGCTGCTCCTTGCGGAAACGTTCCTCCAGCAGCCCCAGCACCGGCATCTCCTTGGCCGCCCACTCCATGCGGAAGCGCCCGCGGTCGGCCAGCTTGATGTCGGCGATGTCATACGTCAGCTCCTTTGACGGATGTTCAACGGTTGGATGTGTAACGGTCGAATGTTCAGCGGGTGCAGTCATACGGGAACAAGCTCCTTTTCAGAGATAGCATACTCACGGCTGCCCGGTTTCGATCCTGGGCAGCCACGTCCGATGGGCGGGTCCAAGATACCGATAAAAGGCCACGTAGCTCTTCGGAGCCGGTCCGATGGTTACGGTAGCCTGACGCTCGCTAAGAATGACTGGGGCCTCGGCGGCTTGCAGGGGCCAGCCCTCCGCCACTACCCAATAGGCGAATTCGCCCACCCCCTCTGCATAGAGCAGGGTCGCCGGCGCCTCCAGCAGATAGCGCTGGCCGACCACGGCCTGAAATGGCTCACCGGAGGCGCGCTGCACCTGGTTGACATAGACCGGCGCAGCGCCCGGCCAAGTCGCCGCTTGAACCGCCACCACCTGCGGGTGCAGGTCCTGATGGATGCGCACCTGCTGCCCGCTTGCGGTCTGCATAGTCAAATAGATGCGATACCAGAGGTTGGCATCCTCCCCGTGGCTCTCGACCGGAATCTCCAGCAGCACCTCATCGCCCGCCACCTGGGACAACACCGGATGCACATGCTGGTTGTGGTGCAGCTCCACATCCCAGAAGTAAGGGAGCGTGGCGTCCAGGTCTGCGCTTCCGGCCTGGCGCTGCGCCCGGAAGCGGATCCGGTCGCCCCCCTGGTAGAGCGACCGGCCAGGCTCAACCAGGTTCTCTTGGGCGATGGCCGGGAACTCACCCGAATAAACCGTGATCGCCAGCGCCAACGTCTCCGACTCGGCCCCGCGCAGGTCGCGCACGGCCAGCGTGGCCTGGTAGTTGCCATCAGCCTGGTAGAGATGGGAGACCGTGGGCAGCGCGGTCGTGACCGGCTGGCTGCCGTCGCCGAAGTCCCAGTGATAGGTCAGCCCCAGGTCATCGGCGTCCTGGCTGCCCGCCGCCGAGAAGTGAACCTCCAGCGGCGCGCTCCCTACCAGCGGCGCGGCCGCCAATTGCGCGACCGGCGGGCGATTGTCCGCGCTACTGTAGTAGAGCAGGCTGATCCGCCCGCTCGCAATGTCCAGCAGATAGAGACCGCTCGCCGTCGCCTCCATATCCACCAACATCCCCACCTCAGTGGCAAATAACTCGCCGCCCCGCGGATTCTCCGGCGGCACGGAGGTCACAGCGATCCAGCGGGAGTTGAGGTCGGCGTAGAAGAGCTTGCCCCGGTACTCTGCCGGAAAGCCGTTGCCCTCATAAAAGGCCAGTGCGGTGACCGCGCCGCCGACGCCCGGCGCCAACGGATAGGCCAGCATCGGGTCGGTGTACTGGCTTCCCGCCGGCTCACAGTCGGGATCGCGCACACCGATGGGGCATGGTCCCTCGCGCAGCGGCCAGCCATAGTTGGCGCCTGGGCGGATCACATTGATCTCCTCCCAGGCGTCCAGGCCCACATCCAGCGCATACCAGCGCTGGTCGGCGGCGCGCCAGACGGCGCGGAAGGGGTTGCGCAAGCCAAAGGCGTAGATTTCTGGGCGGGCGTCGCTGCGGTTGACAAAGGGATTGCCGGCGGGAACCGTATAGCCCCCTTCGGCGCGCGGCCGGATGCGCAGCGCCTTGCCGTTAAGCGAGGTGAGCTTGGGCGCCAGATTCTCCTGCGGGTGCAAGCTGGCGGCAGCGTCGCCGGTGGTAATTAGTAAGTTCCCCGCATCATCAAAGCTCAACCCGCCCCCGTTGTGCATATCGCTCCAGGTCACCCCATCCAAAATAATCGTCTCGCCGCGCGGGTCGGCTGTCCCGGTCAGCGGGTCAAAGATAAAGCGAGATAGCCGGTTGACGCTCTCACCTGTCCATCCCGGCGAATCCTTGCCCGTGCCATACCAGATGTAAAAGGCATGGTTATCTGCGAAGTCCGGGTCCAGCGCCAGGGCCAGCAGCCCACTGTCCAGATAGACATTGGCGCTGAGGGCCATCACCGGCTCCGGTCGCAGTACCCCCTGGCGCACCAACCGCACCTGGCCCACGCCCGCCTCGCGGTCGCCGCGTCCCTTCTCCAGCGCCAGGATATCGCCGGAGGGCAGCAACGCCATGTCAGTTGGCAGATGCAGTCCACCGGTCACTGTTTGTAGCGCAAAGCCTGGAGGGAGCGCCGCCGCAGCCGCCTGGCCTAGCTCATCCTGGGCATAGACACCGGTCGGCAGCAACCCGCAAAGCACCCAAAAGGCGCAGCCCAGCCACCGGCTCATACGCAGCAAACCGCTACAATTCACGCCGCCGTCCCACTCCTTCTAGAAAGCCGCAATGAATCTCAAAACCGTGGCGCTCGTAGAGCCGGCGCGCCCGGTCGTTGCGCTGGTCTACGTTGAGCGCTATGATCTCCACCCGGCGCGCGCGCAGCTCGCCGACAATAGCTCGGAGCACTGCGCCCGCCAGCCCGCGCCCCCGGCAGTCAGGGCGGGTGTACATGTTGCCGATGGTCGCCAAGCCGGCACTCCAGTCTACAATATGGGTGCCGCCAACGGCAGCCAACTCCCCGCCGCCCTCCACAACCCCAAAAAAGACCCCATCCTCCAACTGGTAAGCGTCAAAAGCATCGGGCGTAAAGGGGCCGCCGTGGGCATAGAGCGCCTGGATGCGCGGCGCATCGTCTGGGCCAAGCCGCACAACCGGCGCCTGAGGCGCATTGGGCAGCGGCGCCGTGGAGCGCAGCGCCATCCGCCACATGGGCCAAATGCCATATCTCCCTTCGCCGGATGGGTCATTGTCAAAGTGATAGTACGCTGCAACCGCCGGCAGGTGCGCTTCTGGGATGGAAAGATAGACCTCGTCCGGCAACTCCACCTGGGCGAGACAGGCGCGCACGGCCTCCGGCGATCCCATGCTGAAGAGGATGCAGGGAGTCAGCGCGGAGAAGAGCAGCGCCAGCCC
>DATLZJ010000461.1:0-2009 GCA_035574055.1 Caldilineaceae bacterium | reverse complement strand
GCCGCGGTAAGACCGGTTAGACGCAGAAAATCGCGCCGGTTGACCTGCGTATCCTTCATGACATTCCTCCTCACAGGCACTTCTAAGGGTTGTTGAGAGACAGGACATACACCCGGCTATCGAGGATAGCCAGGGCCGGGCGTCAGGTGGATTTACCGTCGTTGGCGCAAGCGGCTCTCGTCTATGCCGGTATGCAGTCCAGCACGGTGCGCCTGTACGTGTGACTGTCCATTTGGAGAGTCGCCGCTGCGCCGGCAGGCAAGCGTCAATCTCGGAACGGCGTTGCGGAAAGACTGGTTGCCCGTCTAGTTTATCGGCGGCGCCGCGCACAGCTCGTCGAGCTACGGCGGCCTAAACGAATTTTCTGGGTTTGGTGGTGTTTCCGTGCAGGCTCTGCATCGATCCAAGTCAGGGAAAGCCTATATCCCAGACTGATCCTGGCGAAACCTACTCCATGGCTAGGGCGCCATCGGGAGAGCGATCCGGTTGCCGAGAGTCATCTGTGAGTTGTCGAACAGGAACCTTAACGGTAAAATCACTATAGCTTACCTTATAGTGCCTGTCAAACATGCCAAAGAACTTTGCCGCCGCCCCGCGCGTTGCCATCCCGCGCTTCCGATTATGCCTTGAGATCGGGCCGGAACATCGGCGCAGACGAAAAGGGCCTGCACCGGCCCGCCGATGCTTGGCCCGACTAGCTAGACCGCGACATGGCCTCCTCAACCAAACCTGTTGTTGAGCCTGGGTCGCCGGATCGCGCGCGCGGCGTCGTGCGTGCGTTGGCCGGCGACTGGCAATCCTCCCATCCCCTGCAACGCTTTGCCGGCGCCCTTACCGGGCTGGCTGGGCTGGCGCTCTGGCGACTCCGCTACTACAACGGCCTGAGCTTGCTGGCCCTCTCCGGCGTGATCTTGGCCGTCGGGCTTGTCACCAGCGCAGCCTTCTTTGCCCAAGCGGTGGACCAGGTGATGCTCGACCGGGAACTGGCCGAGTACAGCCGCATCACCCAGCGCCCGCCCTTTGCCGCGCGTGTCTTTGCCCCCTCCTCGCCGAGCGTCCCGCTGACCTTGGAGCGCGCCGAGACGTTGGGCGAGCATGTCGCCGGCACGCTCGCTGCGGAAGTGGGTTTGCCTGCCAAGCAAGTGATCCTGTTGGCTGATAGCGGTGTGCTGGACTTGATGCCCGCGCCCGGCGATACGCGCTACACCAGCGGCCGCCCCTTGGCCGACATCGCCCTGGTGTATATGGACGGGATCGCCGGCCACATTCGCATTCCCGCCGGGCGCAGCATGGCAGAGACGCCTGCCCAAGACGTGCTGGAAGTCTGGATGCACAGCGACTTGGCCGCGCGGCTGGGCGCGCAAACCGGCGACCGCTTTGCCCTTGCCACGGCCAACCGTGCGGTCGAGGGGGACGGCGGCCTCTTGATCCAGGTGGCCGGTTTTTGGGAGCCGGCGGACCCATCCGAATCCTACTGGCTGAACGACCCCAACCAGACCATGCGCGAGAAGCTGCTGGTGCGCCGCGAGGACTACCAGCGGTGGGTGGAGCCATTCCTCGCCGTCAAGGTTCGCACGGCCAACTGGCAGGTTATCCTGGATGAAGACGAGGCCCTGCCGGCCAGGGCGCATGATTATAAGCTAGGCTTTGAGCGGGCCGCGGCCATCATCCCCAAATATCTGCCCGATGCCCGCGTGACGGCTCCTACCCTCTCGCTGGAGAAGTTCGTCGGCCAGCAGACTGCGCTGACGACGCTGTTGCTGGGCTTCAACGTGCCGGCCCTGGGCTTTCTGCTCTATTTTTTGGTGCTGACGTCGGCGGTCATCGCCTACTGGCAACGGCGCGAGACGGCGCTCCTGCGTAGTCGCGGCATCACCCAGGCGAGCATCCTGAGCTTTACGCTGATCGAGGCTTGCCTGCTCTTCCTGGTAGGCGGCCCGCTTGGCTTGCTGCTGGGCCTGGCCCTCGCCCGCTTCATGGGCTATACGGTCAGCTTTCTCGCCTTCGCC
>DATLZJ010000460.1:0-17160 GCA_035574055.1 Caldilineaceae bacterium | reverse complement strand
CCAAGCGATTGAGCTGGACGCAGCCCTGGCCCCCGCCTATGCCGGTCGAGCGCGCATCTACGCTGCCCTCAACCAGCCGGAGCAGGCCCTGGCGGACTACACCAAAGCCATCGAGTTGGCGCCAACCCTGACCAGCGCCTACTTGAGCCGCGCCAATCTCAACAGCCAACAGGGCGCAATAGACGCCGCCTTGGCCGACTTTACCAAGGCCATCGAACTAGACCCCACCCTCACCGCCGCCTATTTGGGGCGCGCCAATGCCTATCAACGCAAGGGAGAGAACGACGCTGCCCTGGCCGACTACACCAAGGCCCTGGAACTGGACCCGAAGCTGGTCCCGGCTTATCTCAACCGGGGCAACACCTACGCAGCCAAGGGCGAGCATGACAAAGCCCTGGCCGACCACACCAAAGCCATCGAGTTGGACCCGGACCTCGCCGTCGCCTACTTTATGCGCGGCAACGTCTACGCCCTCAAAACCGACTACACCGCCGCGGTCGCGGATTTCACCAAGGCCATCGAGCTGGACCCGCAGTTGGCAATCGCCTATGTCAATCGCGGCAACGCCCACAATAACCTGGGCAACACCGACCAGGCCCTCGCTGACCACAACCAGGCCATTGCCATGATCCCAGACTTCACCATTGCCTATTACAGCCGCGGGCTGGTCTATCGCAACCGCGGCGAGACCGAAAAGGCCCTGGCCGACTTCCAAAAGACCCTGGAGCTGGCGGGAGCGGAGAATCTCGGCGAGCTGGGCGATCTGGCGAAGGAGCAGATCGGCGAATTGGGTGGCTAATCGCTGTTCCTGACCGCCGGCGCGGCAGCCCAAGACTCGTTGAGGAGCCGCGCCAGCCGCTCCAAATCCACATTGCCCCCACTGACGACCACCGCGACTCGTTGTCCCGCCACATCTATCTTGTCGTGGAGCAGCGCGCCCAATGCCACCGCGCCGCCCCCCTCAACTATCTGGCGCTCTTGCCGGAGCGCATAGACCATCGCTGCGGCGATCTCCTCTTCGCTCAACAGCGCCGTCTCGTCCACCACGCGGCGCACCAGATCAAAGGTATAGCGATTCTCCAATCCGATCCCGCCCATCAGGCTATCCGCCAAGGTTTCTTCTTCGGGAAGCTGCACCGGGCGCCCCGCTTCCAGGCTACGAACCATCACCGGCCCCCGCGCCATCGAGACTCCGACCAAACGGATTTGAGGGCTGGCGGCCTTGAGCGCCACGCCGATGCCGCCGATCAGCCCGCCGCCCGATAGCGGCACGATCACCGTATCCACATCCGGCAGCTCTTCCAATAGCTCCACGCCGATAACGCCCTGGCCGGCAATGACCTTGGGGTCGTCAAAAGGCGAAACTAGCGCCAGCCCGTCTTGATCGGCGATCTGCCGGGCATAGGCTTCGGCCTCGTCTTGATCCGCCCCCCTCACCCGCACCTCTGCGCCCAACCGGCGAATGGCCTCCACCTTGTGCGGCAAGACCAGGCGCGGCACACAGACCACCGCCCGCATCCCCAGCCGCCGCGCCACATAGGCAACGGCCCGGCCATGATTGCCGGTCGAGACGGTGACCACCCCTCGCGCCCGCGCCGCCGGCTCCATGCTGACCAGAAAGTTGGCTGCGCCGCGCACCTTGAAGCTGCCGGTCTCCTGCTGGTTCTCCAGCTTCAAGTAAACCTCTGCACCGGTATGCGCCGATAGACCGGCGGAATGAACCAGCGGTGTGCGCCTAGCAATACCGGCCATACCCACGCGCGCCCGGTAAATATCTCGTAGCTCAACGGCCGTCATGCCTTACTCCTCTGAAAAGCCCGGAAGCAATGAACCAACAGGAATAAACCGGAGGAAATGATCGGATCATCCGGCTGTTGCATCTGGCCCAACTCGTGTACAATACTCGTGTATAATAAAAGCGCCCACAGATTCGCCCGACGCACCCAAGCCGGTGCTTGTATGGCCTCACCGTCCGCATGAACAGAACGCTACGCATTAACCTGTGGTCAGGCCCGCGCAATATCTCGACCGCGCTGATGTATTCCTTTGCCCAACGCGCCGATACCCGCGTCGTGGACGAGCCGCTCTACGGCCATTACCTGCGCGTCAGCGGCGCGCCCCATCCCGGCGCAGAGGAAGTCATGGCGGCCATGAACACCGACGGCGAGCAGGTTGTGCGGGAGGTCATCCTCGGCCCCTGCGACCGGCCCGTCCTCTTTATGAAGCAGATGGCCCATCACCTGGTCGAGCTGGACCGCGGCTTCCTGGCCCACACGACCAACGTCCTCCTGGTCCGCGACCCGGTGGAGATGCTCCCCTCCCTCGCCGAGAACCTGGCGCAGCCGACCCTGCGCGATACGGGACTCGCCATGCAGTCGGCTCTGCTAGACGAGCTGGAGCGGCTGGGCCAGACGCCGCCTGTGCTGGACGCGCGCCAGCTTCTGCTCGACCCGCCCGGCGTGCTGGCCGCCCTCTGCGCTCGGTTAGGTATTCCCTTCGACCCGGCTATGCTCTCCTGGCCGGTCGGCCCGAAGCCGGAAGATGGCGTGTGGGCCAAATACTGGTATCACGCCGTCCACCGCTCCACCGGCTTCCAACCCTACCGTCCCAAGCAAACACCCTTCCCGGCCCGGCTGGAGCCGCTCTTGGCAGAATGCCGGCCCCACTACGCCAAGCTGGCCGAGCGCGCCATCCGGGCGCATGTGCCGAACCGGCCCTAGAATCAGGAGTTGACTGGATGCTGCCCCAACTGCCGGACCCGCGCAACGCCTCGATCCTCGTCTATGTCGGCGGGGAGCTACTGCCGCGCGACCAGGCCAAAGTCTCTGTCTTTGATAGCTCTGTACAGGGCGGCGACGCCGTGTGGGAAGGGCTGCGCGTCTACCAGGGCCGCATCTTCGAGCTGGACGCCCACCTGAACCGGCTCATTGATTCTGCCAAAGCCATGGCCTTTGCACAAGTGCCCAGCCGCGACGAGATCAAGGCAGCCATTTTTGCCACCCTTCAGGCCAACGGGATGCGCGATGGCGTCCATATCCGGCTGACCCTGACGCGCGGCATGAAAGTCACCTCCGGCATGGACCCGCGCTTCAACCAATACGGCCCCTGCCTGATCGTGCTGGCCGAATGGAAGCCGCCGGTGTATAACCGCGACGGCATCCGCCTGATCACTGCCTCGATCCGGCGCAACAGCCCCCAGTCCCTGGACTCGAAGATTCACCACAATAACCTGATCAACAACATCCTCGCCAAAATCGAGGCCAACGTGGCCGGCGTTGACGATGCGCTCATGCTCGACCATCAAGGTTACGTGGCCGAAACCAACGCGACCAATGTTTTTCTGATCAAGCGCGGCGTCCTGCTCACCCCCCACGCCGATAGCTGTCTGCCCGGCATCACGCGCGCCTTTGTCCTGCGGCTGGCCTGCCAGAACGCGATTCCCGTTCAGGAGCGCAACATCACCCTAGCCGAAGTCTATAGCGCCGACGAGATGTTCACCACCGGGACGATGGGCGAGCTGACCCCGGTGCTCGCCGTTGATGGCCGCACCATCGGGTCTGGGGAGGCCGGCCCCCTGACCCGCCGCCTTCAGTCGCTGTACGGCGAGGCGACCGCCCACCTGGGCGAGCCACTGCCGTTTTAGGTTGCGTAGACGGCTCTGTTCCCACGGAAGGAGTTCCGGACAATGAACCCGACAAGTCAGCCAGAGACGCTTGCCCCCCACAGTCTGGCCGGTCGCAGGATTGCCCTCGCCCGCGGCCCGGAGGAGGTCAACACGGCCGCACCGGAATTGATCGCGCTTGGCGCCGAGGTGGTCTATTACCCATGCCTCGAGCTGATGCGCCCGGAGAACACGGCAGAGTTGGACCATGCTCTCCAGGCGCTGGCCGCAGGCGAGTTCGATTGGCTGCTGCTGCCCACGGCCAGCGCGGTCATTGTGCTGGCCGAGTCGTTGAACCAGCTCAACATCTCGCCGCGCCAGATTCAGAAGGTGCGGATCGCCGCCTATGGCGCCAACACACGCGCCGCCGCCCAAGAGCTGTTGCACGTGGATGTAAACCGCATCCCGGAAACCGGCTCTCACCTGGAGATGGTCCGCGCCATGCGCATTACCCCCGGCACGCGCGTGCTGCTGCCTCTGGCCGCGGGGCTGCGCGCCGACTGGAACCGGTTGCTCCAGGCAATGGGCGCACAGGTGACTGCCGTCACCGCCTATCGCGCCATCATGTGCCGCGACGGCGACGAGGTGCCGGCCATGCTCTGGTCAGGCGACATAGACGCTATCGCCTTCAACAGCGAGACCAACGTCCGCTACTTCGCCAAACGGCTCCAGGTCGAGGGCGGCACGCTGGACATGCTCGACGATGTGTGTGTGGCCTGCATTGAGCCGCAGACCGCGGCTGCTGCCCGCGCCCTTGGCCTGCGCGTCAGCGTCGTGCCGCACACCCATACCGCCGCCGCGCTCGCCGCTGCCCTGGCCGGCTACTTCGCCGCTAGACGGCGCTAGACGCTCGCGCTCCATCTCGTTCTAGCGTTTGCCATACGCATCCCTCGGACCGTTTCTCGTATCAAATGCGCGGCATCGTCTTGATAGGGCTGAAGTCACCTACAGCCTGACGAAAGCCGGTGCGCAAACATCGCCAATCCCCCAGTGGTTGAGCCAAACCGATCGGAGACAACCACTCTCGCGTTGGGTATCTCAGATTGCAACAGCGTTTGGAAGGCAGGGATTGCAGAGGACCCACCTGTCATAACAATCACGTCAATTTGCTCCGGCGCGATGCCCGACGTTGCAATTACTTCTTTGATGCCCGCACGGACAAGCGCCCTTTCCTGATGGATCACCAGGTTGAATTCCTGTCTTGATAGGTTGATGTGGAGATCGATCTCCTCCATTCGCATCCGAATCGCCGCGTCCGCCTGTTGCGAAAGAACACATTTTGCTTGTTCGATTTCCTGAAATAGTGCAAACCCATAATTCTTGGTTGCCAGTGTTGCCAGGGCCTTAAACGCATCCCGATCGTCGCTGTAGCGGATGCCGCGCTGGATGACAGCGAGGTGTTGAGGTCTCGTCACATTCAGGGATGGTCTGCCAATGTTCAAGAAGCTCAGCCATTTGCTCAGGAAAGGGGATGGGCCGCCCATCAAAGTTCTTATCAATGCTCGACCTCGTACCGAAATAGGGGGCGACCTTTTCTCGCATTAGGGCGCTGTCCAGGTCGTCCCCCCCCACCAACACGCCAACCGAGGATAACACGTGCTGTTGCCCTGTGGCGCCCACGCGCATGACAGTCAAATCGAGCGTCCCCCCGCCGAAATCAAAGACCAATATCGTTTCCTCTTGAGCCGAACGGCTCACATAGTAGGCGGCGGCGGCGACAGGCTCAGGCACAAAGACGATCTCGCTAAAGCCGGCAAGTCTGGCCGCCTGGCGGATTTTCTCCTCGGCGCTGCGGTCGCCCTCGTCATGATGGGAGAATGTGACGGGCCGTCCGATGACTGCGTGCTGAACCGGCTGGCGCAGATGAAGTTCAGCCTGCCGCTTTACATGAGCCAGGATGAGGGCGATCAGCTCCTCAACAGCGTAATACCTCTCGAAGACCTGAGTGCCCTTGTAGGAAGCGGATCGTAAAGCTGTCTTGATAGACTGCAATAACCTGCCGCGAATGCCAACGTCCTCGTCAATGACAACATCATAGACAATGGTGATCGGGCCGTCCGGATCCAGCGGGCTGCGCTCTCGCCGCGCGACCGTATTCTCAATCGTGCCCACTACCTTTTCTTCCAGTACGACCGGCCTGCCCGTATCCTCTCTGAGAAAGGTACGCGCGGCATCCATCCCCAGTCGAACCCTTTGGTTTCTGTCAATATAGATCAGTGAGCGTAGATTGTGTTCGCTGCTGTTTTGCGGATCAAGCGGGATGTAGTTCAGCCCTTCTCCATCAAACACGGCGGCAGATGTATTCGTGGTGCCAAAGTCAATCCCAAGCCACATCAGGGGTTTGCCTCCACTGCTAAACTGCGCTCCATTTCAGACATCTAGATCGATCTGTTTGAGCTAACGTCAGCGGACAGAGGATACCCCGGCTTGGGTCGAAAAAAAACGGCCAAAGGATCATTTTATGGGCTTGACAAATGTGCTACACTGAGAGCAGAAAGCGTGATCCCCCGCAGACTTTGTTTTCCTCTTGCCGGCAGCTCACAGCGCCAATATACACCGCCATCCTCAAGCTCACTGCTCACAATTGCTTGCACCCCCGGCCTTGCCTAAAAGTTGCTTTTGCGCCTGTTCTGAGCTATACTAAGGATTGGCACGGAGAGGTCGCATAGTCTGGCCGAGTGCGCGGGCCTGGAAAGCTCGTAACCTGAAAGGGTTCGAGGGTTCAAATCCCTCCCTCTCCGCCTTGATTGGCCTGGGTTTGTGGGTCAACCTAATATTCGTGTGTTGAGATCGCTCCGTCAGTCGCTGGGTCCCGTGCGGCAGGCTACTGTGAACCCCGCCAGGGCCGGAAGGCAGCAACGGTAAGCAGCTCGGCCTGGGTGACATGGGGTCGCCTGGTGAACTGGCGGAGCGAGCTGAACACACGAATTTTTTTGCCATCATCCGGGCCGGCCCGACCGGCCCATAGGCTACGTCGCAAAGAGAGTTGTTGCATGAACGGAACCATCTACCTTGTTCGCCACGCGACGCCCGACTGGAGCCGCACCGACCTGCGCTATGACATTCCGCCCGGCCCCCCGCTGACCCCGGCGGGCGAGGAGGAGGCCCGCAAGCTGGGCGAGTTTCTACGCAGCGCCGGCGTCGTCAAGCTCTATGCCAGCCCGCTCGACCGCACGGCGCGCACCGCCGAGCTAGCCGCCGCTGTGGCCGCGCTCCCCGTCGTTATTGACGAGCAGATCGCCGAGTGGCGTCTGGGCGAAAAGGACGCCGAAGTGCTGTCCCGCTGCCGCCCCTGTGTCGAGGCCGCCCTCGCCGAGAGCCTGGAGGCCGGACCTATCGCCTTGGTGACCCACGGCGGCCCGATCCGGCTCTTGCTGCAAGCCTTGGGCCTGTCCCAAGCGGCAGTGGACTTCTATCGCCGCCAGTTCGACCGGGACAACCCGCTCCCGCCGGCGGGCGTCTGGAAGCTTACCCAACAGGAGGGCGCGCTTGCCACACCGGAGATGGTCTTTGCGCCCCAGGAATTCAAGCGCTACGTCCCTGACCCTGTCCCCGATATTGTCTATGTGTAGGCTTGCAGATCATGTCCGGACCTAGCGGTTTCTTCGCCAAGCTCCAGAACGCCGTAGAGCGTAACGCCAGCCTCGTCTGTGTCGGGTTGGACCCGCAGCCCGCCCACTTGCCGCCGCGCTTCCGCCGCCAGGACGGCCGGCAGGATGACGATCCGGCTGTTGGCCTCCTGGATTGGAACCTGGCCGTCATCGAAGCGACCCGCTCCCTCGCCTGCGTCTATAAGCCCAACATCGCATTTTACGAGGCGCTTGGGCAGCCCGGTCTTGAGCTACTGCGCGCCACCCTCGACGCCATCCCATCCGACATCCCGGTTCTCCTCGACGCCAAGCGGGGCGACATCGGCCCCACCGCCGTCGCCTATGCCCAGGCCATCTTTGAGGTCTGGCGCGTGGACGCCGTCACCCTCAGCCCCTATCTGGGCCGTGATAGCCTGGAGCCGTTCTTGCGCTATTCGGACAAGGGCCTCTTTGTCCTCTGCCACACTTCTAACCCTAGCGCCGGCGACTTTCAGGAGCTGGAGATCAGCGACTGGCGCAGCCTTGACCGGGAGCCAAACCAGCCGCTCTATATCCATGTAGCGCGTGCCGCCCGGTCTTGGGGAGCTAACATCGGGCTGGTGGTCGGCGCCACCTATCCGGAGGCCATCCGCCGGGTGCGCGAGGCGGCGCCGCAGAACTGGTTTCTCATCCCCGGCATCGGCGCCCAGGGGGGCGATCTGGAGGCGACCGTGGCAGCAGGGCTGCGCAGCGACGGCGCCGGCCTCTTTGTCAATGCCAGCCGCAGCATCGCCCTGGCCGATGATCCCGGCACAGCCGCCCGCGAGCTGCGCGACGCTATCAACGCCCTGCGCCGCGGTTCTAGCCATCCGGTCGCCAAGCCGGCCGCGGCGGCTCCACCAGATGGTGCACTATCCGAGCGCGACCAACGACTCATCGAGGGATTGACCGCGCTGGACGCCGTGCGCTTCGGCAACTTCACGCTTGCCAGCGGCATCCAGTCGCCCGTCTACATTGACCTGCGCCTGTTGGTCAGCGACCCGGCGCTGCTGGCCGAAGCCGCCGCTGCCTACGCCGAGATCGTGGCCGGCCTAGACTGTGACCGAATTGCGGGCGTCCCCTATGCAGCCCTGCCCATCGGCGTCGCCGTCAGCTTGCGCACCGGCATCCCGCTCATCTACACCCGCAAGGAAGTCAAGACCCACGGGTTAGGCAAGGAAATCGAAGGAACATTTGCGCCCGGCGAACGGGTGGTGATCGTCGAGGATGTCATGACCAGCGGCGGCAGCATCCTCAAGACGGCAGAGCAGTTGCGCGCGGCAGGGCTGGTGGTGGAAGATGTCGTCGTGCTGATTGACCGGGAGCAGGGGGGCGTTGCCAACCTGAAAGCCGCCGGCATCCAGGCCCATGCCGTCTTTCCCTTCACGCGTATGGTAGACTATCTTGAGGCGACCGGTCGCCTCTCGGCAGAGCGCGCCGGCGCGGTGCGGGCCTTTCTGAAGGCGAGCCGTCCGACATGACTACCCTCGCGGTTGACTTTCTGGGGCGCAGCCTGCCATCCCCCCTGGTGCTGGCGAGCGGCATTTGGGGCACCACTGCCAGCCTGCTGGCGCGCGCCGCGCAAGCCGGCTGTGGCGCAGTGACCGCCAAAAGCTGCGGCCCCACGCCGCGCGCCGGCCATGTCAACCCCTCTTGTGTGGACTGGGGCCACGGCCTGATCAACGCCATCGGCCTGGCGAACCCTGGCGTTGAGGCAGAGACCGCCCTCCTGGCGGAGGCGCGCGCCCAACTTGCGCCGCTCAACGTGGCGCTGATCGCCAGCATCTTCGCCTCAACGGCGCCAGAGTTTGGCGAGGTAGCCGCCCAGATCGTCCAGGCGCAACCGGACTTCATCGAGGTCAACATCTCCTGTCCCAACGTCGCCAGTGAATTTGGCGAGCCGTTTGCCGGCAGCCCGGAAAGCGCCGCCGAGGTCACCCGCCACGTGGTCGAGGCGGTCAAGGGCGCGGGCATCCCCGTGATTATAAAGCTGGCCCCCAACGTGCCTAGCATCGGTCGCATTGCCGCCGCGGTGGTCGAGGCGGGCGCCGATGCCCTCTGTGCCATCAACACCATGCCAGGGTTGGTCTTGGACATCACCAGCGGCCAGCCGGTCCTCGCCAACCGCAGCGGCGGCATCAGCGGCCCGGCGCTCAAACCCATTGCCCTCAAGTGCGTCTACGACGCTTACCAGGCTTGTCCCGGCGTGCCCATCATCGGCACCGGCGGCGTCACCACCGGTCTGGACGCTGTGGAGATGATCATGGCCGGCGCAACCTTGGTGGGTGTGGGCAGCGCGGTCTATTACCGTGGGGCCGGCGCGCTGAGCGCAATCCACGACGAGCTAGCCGGTTGGCTCGACCAGCATGGCGTCAGCGATCTCAGCACCCTGCGCGGGCTGGCCCACCGCGAGCCGCTCTACACCGCCGTCCCCAGCGGCGCGCCGATCCCGGTCGCTCACTAGCGCCGGGCATGGCTCTGTCCAGCGGCTCTGAATCATGTCGCAATCGGTTGGGAACTGGCGGCGTCTAGCCTGGTTAGCAGTCTATCTCGGCCCGTCAACCAGATTGCGCACAGGCACAAGCGATGTCCAATCACCAGAGCAGCCTACCCGTCCACTACCTCTACATCAACGGCCAGTGGCGCCCGCCCGTGGCCGAACAATTTCGTCCCACCTTTGACCCTTCGACAGGCCAGCCGCTCGCGTTGGTCGCCCAGGCCGACATCGAAGACACGCGCCTGGCGATCCAGGCGGCGCGCAGAGCCTTTGACCAAGGAGACTGGACGGCCCTGGCGCCGGGCGAGCGGGCGCGCCTGCTCCATGCCCTGGTAGATGCAATTGAGGAGCGCCAGCACGAGATCGCCGACATTGAGATGCGCAATGGCGGCTGCACCTGGCGCAAAGCCACGCTGATGGACATTCCGGTCGGCCTGATCCACTTCCGCCACTTCGCCAAGCTGGCCGACTTTGAGCCGCTGGAGCCGGTGCCGCAGATCACCTTCCCCGCCCTCTCCTACAACTATGTGCGCCGGGAGCCGGTCGGCGTCTGCGGGCAGATCATTCCCTGGAACTTCCCCTTCCTGATGGCGATCTGGAAGATCGCGCCTGCCCTGGCCGCCGGGAACACGGTCGTGCTCAAGCCTGCCACCTACACGCCGCTCAGCGCGCTCAAGCTGGTCGAGATCATCCACGAGACTGGGCTGCTGCCGCCGGGCGTGCTCAATTTGGTCACAGGGCCGGGCCAGGTGGTCGGCCCGGAGCTATGCACCAACCCCCTGGTTGACAAGATCGCCTTCACCGGCAGCACCGAAGTGGGCCGGGAGATCATGCAGCAGGCGTCCAGCACCATTAAGAAAGTGACGCTGGAGCTAGGCGGCAAAAGCCCCAACCTCATCCTTGACGACGCCGACCTGGAGATCGCGGTGGACGGCAGCCTGTGGGCCGTCTTTATGCACAACGGCCAGGCGTGTGAGAGCGGCACGCGCCTCTTTGTCCCGTCCAGCCTCTATGAGGAGTTTATGGAGCGCCTGGTGGACCGGGCCAGCCGGCTCAAGGTTGGCCCCGCCAGCGACGGCGACACCGATCTGGGGCCGCTGATCAGCGCGAGCCAGCTCGTGGCAGTGGAGCGTTACATCCAAGTCGGTCTGGAGGAGGGCGCCAAGCCGCTCCTGCTGGGCAGCCGCCCCAGCGACCCGGCGCTACAGGACGGCTACTACATCACCCCCACCATCTTTGCCGATGTGGACAACCAGATGCGCATCGCGCAGGAGGAAATCTTTGGCCCGGTGCTCAGCGTCATTCGCTATGACTCGCTGGAAGAGGCGATCTGCATGGCTAATGACACCATCTATGGCCTGGCGGCGGGCGTCTGGAGCAGCGACATCGAGCGCGCCATCTCGGTCGCCAACCGCCTGCGCTCCGGCACCGTCTGGATCAACGACTACCACATGATCAGCGCCGAAGCGCCTTTCGGCGGCTACAAGCAGAGCGGCATCGGTCGCGAGCTGGGCGAATGGGGGCTGCGCGAGTATCAGGAAGTCAAACATATCCACATTGACCTCACCCGCACGCGCGCGGCCAGGTTCTGGTACGACATCGTCTGTCCTCGACCCACCTGATGGGGTAAACGCTCTTGGCCTTGCCCACCCCCCGCTTCCATCTATCCACGTTGGCGGCAGCCTTCGGTCTGGCGCTGCTGGCCGCCGCGCTCGCGCTCCTTCCCTTGCCCTGGACGCTGCTGTTGGTCACAGCCATTGCCGGCGCGCTCTGCCTCTTGCGCTGGCCGTGGTTGACCTGGCCCGCCACGGCTGCAGCGCTCCCTGTTGCAAGCGGCCTCTACCTCGGCCCGTTGCCCGCCACCGAGCTGCTGCTGGCGGGCAGCCTATTCCTTTGGCTGCTCGCCGGCGCGGCCAGGCGTACACTCCGGCTGGCCCCCCACCCGTTGAGCGCGCCCCTGGCCCTCTTCGTCGGCGTCCTTTGGCTTGCTACCTTGGGGGCGCTTGATTTGGCTGAAGCCGTCAAGGAAATGGTAAAATGGGTCGAATTTGGCGTCGTGCTGCTGCTCGTCCCGGCCATGATGAACGCGCGCGACGCCCGCTGGCTTGTGGCCGCGCTCTTGTCGGCAGCAATGGCCCAGGCGTTACTAGGACTTTACCAATTTGTATTCCGGATCGGCCCGGAGCATTTTGTTCTGTTCGACCGCTACATGCGCGCCAGCGGCAGCTTTGGGCAGCCGAACCCCTTTGCGGGCTACTTGGGCCTCACGCTGCCGGTGGCCGCCGCCCTGACCCTGTGGGCAATTCCGAGGGCGCTGCGCAGCCCCGCCGCAGCGACGGCGGCGCTCTGGGTTGGAGCCGCCGCCCTGCTCACCGGCGCGGGAATGGTAGCAAGTTGGAGCCGGGGTAGCTGGCTCGGCGCAGCAGCAGGAGTGCTTGTCGTCCTGCTGGCCTATAGCCGGCGTACTGCCCTGCTGGTCGGCGCAGCCATTCTGCTGGCGCTGAGTGGGGCGCTGGTAGGTTTGATCAACCCGGCTCTGGCGCCAGCGGCGCTGACCGCCCGTCTGGCGGACCTGCCTGCCTACGTAGGTGCGGGCAACGTCCTGGACCAACCGGTCACGGACGAAAACTTTGCGGTATTGGAGCGGCTGGCCCACTGGCTGGCCGCGGTACGGATGTTTTCAACAGCGCCCTGGCTCGGCGTCGGGCCAGGTAATTATTCCATTGTCTATCCGGAGGTCCGCCTTCCCCTCTGGGAAGAGCCGCTGGGCCATGCCCACAACATCTACCTTAACCTGCTGGCCGAGTCCGGCTTGGTGGGGTTGGCGGCCTTTCTGATGCTGTGGGGCAGCGCCGCTGTCTGGGTAGGGCGCCAGACCTATCCGGGCGCGCCGGCGGATGACGGGTGGCGGCGCGCCCTGGCCGTCGGTGTGCTTGGTGTGCTAGCTCACCTGGCCGTCCACAGTCTCTTTGATAATCTCTTTGTGCAGGGTATTTACCTGCATGTGGCATTCTGGTTTGCGGCCCTGGCCGCCGCCGGCCCGGCAAGGGCTGGAAGCTCCATTACATCAGCCGTTGGAAAGTGACGTTTTGGCTTGTTAATTTCATCTGTTCGCCAATTTGCTCGAACCAACCGCAAAGAAGTCAAACGTTTCGCCAAGTTTGCCATTGTGGGCGCGGCCGGCTCCATCACCGATTTCACTGTACTCAACATTCTGGTGCAGCTTGCGGGCGCGTCCTTGGTGGTGGCGAACACCTTTAGCTTCACCGCGGCCGTGATCCAGAATTTCTCCCTCAACCGCCGTTGGACCTTTCCCGAAAGCCAAGAGCGCCACGCCAGCGGCCAGCTTGCCCGCTTTGCCCTGGTCAGTATCCTCGGCTTGGGGATCAACCAGGTCGTCTTTCTCACACTGCACCACCTTTGGGAAGTCTATTGGATGGCTGCCTTCGGGCCGGAGACCGGCTTTATCATCAGCTATAATGTGGCGAAGCTCTTCGCCATCGGCGTTGTCCTTTTCTGGAACTTTACCGCCAACCGACTCTGGACCTATCGCGGCCTTTAGCTCGACCGACCCGTGACCGTCGTCGCCATTGATTACACACCCGCCGTGCGCCAGCAAGCGGGGATTGGCCGCATCATCCGCGGCCAGGTGCAGGCGCTGCTCGCGGCGCCGGATGGCTATCACATTCGCCTCTTTGTCGCAGGACCCATTGATCCCGCTGAACAGGCCGCTGCGCCGCTTCCCATTCATGCAACCCCCATAGGCGAGCGCAACCTGGTGCGCCTCTGGCATCGCCTTGACCTTCCCTGGCCGCGCGTCGAATGGTTCACCGGCGGCCCCCTTGACCTGCTCCACGCCACCGATTTCGTCTTGCCGCCCAGCCGCGCCCGGCGTAAGATTCTGACCATTCATGACCTTGCCTTTCTCTTTTATCCAGAGGCGGCCATGCCCAGCCTGCACCACTACCTCAATGTGGTCGTGCCGCGCAGCGTCCGGCGAGCCGACTTCATCATTGCCGATAGCCGCCACACGGCGCGCGATTTGCAGTCCGTGTGGGATGTGCCTGCCGAACAGATTGCGGTTGTTCAGGGCGCCGTAGACCATGCCCACTTCCGCCCCATCAGCGACCCGGCCCGCTTGGCGGAGGTGCGCCGGCGCTACCAGGTGGGCGATGGGCCTTACATCCTCGCCGTCAGCCGACTGGAGCCGCGCAAGAACCACGTGCGGCTGATTGAGGCGTTTCACCAGGCGCGCGTCGAGGCTCGCCTCCCTCACCGCCTGGTGATCGGCGGGGCCAAGGGCTGGCTCTACGACGCCATTTTCCGGCGTGTCCAGGAACTGGGGCTGGGCGAGGCGGTCCACTTTCCCGGCTTCATCGCCGATGCCGACCTCCCCGCGCTCTACAGCGGGGCCGACTTTGTGGCCTACCCCTCGCTCTATGAGGGGTTCGGGCTGCCCATTATCGAGTCGCTGGCCTGTGGCACGCCGGTGCTGACCGGGGACAATTCCTGCCTGCCTGAAGCTGGCGGGCCGGGCGCGCTCTATGTCCAGGCCGAGCAGGTCGAGAGCATCGCCCAAGGCATCCTCCGGCTGGCCGGCGACCCGGCCTTGCGCGCCCGGCTACGCGCGGCCGGGCTGGCCCATGCCGCCGCCTTTACCTGGGAGCGGAGCGCCGCCCAGCTTCGCAACGCCTACGCCGCCGCGCTCCGCTAGCGTGCTCCGGCCTCTCATCTACCAGGAGGTCCTATGCCAGAGGTGCTTGCCGTGATGGGCGGCGACCCGGCGCTGCCGCCCCGCACCGTCGCCGAAACCGCCTTAACGCTGACCCAGTTTATGTTGCCGGAGCACTCCAACAGCCTCGGCACCGTTCATGGCGGCGTCCTCCTCAAGCTATGCGATGAGTGTGGCGGTATCGTCGCCAGCCGCCATGCCCGCCGCCCTGCCGTCACCGTGACCGTAGACAGCGTGACCTTCCACCGCCCGATCCATGTGGGCCAGGTACTCTTTGTCCATGGCCGGCTGACCTTCGTCGGCGCCACCAGCATGGAGGTCGAGCTGCGCGTCGAAGCCGAAAACCTGTTGACCGGCGAGGTGACGCACACCCACAGCGCCTATATCGTCTATGTCGCGCTGGACGACAACCTGCGCCCAACCCCGGTGCCCGGCCTGGCGCTGGTCAGCGAGCAGGAGCGGCAGACCTTTGAGGATGGCCGCGCCCGCCAAGCCGCGCGGCTCGCCCGCGCCCGCCAACCATGACCGCGCGCTGGCTCATTCCGTTGGGCGCATGGCTCGCCCTTGCGGGATACTTCGGCCCCTGGATCGGCCATCCCGTCGCCGGCCTGGTCATCACCGGGCTGGACCTGGGAGAATATGTCAAGTTCCTCCCCCCGGTCAGGAGCGGCGCGGTCTGGCTCTGGCGACCTGGCTTCTATGCGCCTCTAGTCGCAGTCAGCGCAGGCTGTATCCTGGCCGCCTTCCGGCAAGAATTGGGCTATCGCTGGTGGATGCGGGCGGCGCTCTTGGCGGCGGCGCTGGCGGCCGCCCTTAACCTCCTGCCGCCTGCCTGGACGCCCGCGCGCTTGCTGGAGCCGGAATTTCGTTGGCAAATGGCGGCGCTCGCCGGGCTGCTGGCCGCCCTGTTGATCAGCCCATTCCTGGCGCTGCTCCCGCGCCGGCTGGCCGCCGCCGCTGTCACTCTGCTCGCGCTGGCCGGGCTGATCTTCCCGGCCCAGGGCTTTTTCGCCGTCCTGCCCACCATCGCCGAACTGTACAATCGCCCGTTGCGCCCGGCCTGGGGTCTCTGGCTCATGCTTACCGGGCTGCTGGTCTACGCGGGCGCCTTTTGGTTGCCGCACGCGGCGCCGCGTGCGCCCGCTACCGCCCCTCTCCGCCCAGCCCGGACGGAACCCTCGGCGGATTGACGCCAACGAACGGCGAGCTGATATCGAAGACCTGAGCTTACGCGAAAGGGACCAACCATGCGAATCGGCGCGATGAATCACCCCAGCCGCCCCCTGCTGGACGAGATCGCCTGGATTGCAGCCAATGGGTTTGACTACATTGATCTCACCATCGAGGCGCCGGCTGCGGCCCTGGAGTCTACCGACTGGCCGCAAGTGCGGCTCGCCATTGAGGAGGCGGGGCTGGGGGTTGTGTGCCATGCTGCGCCCTACTTCCCCGTCGAGAACCCGTCGCCTGCGGTGCGCCAGGCTGCCCTGGACGAACTGCGCCGCTGCATTGATGTCGCCCAGCAACTCGGCGCTACACTCTGCACGACCCATTTCCGCGGCTGGCCCGCCTATCTATCCGAGGAAGCCGGTTACGAATATTATCGCCAACTGCTCTCCATCCTGATCCGGCACGGCGAGGAGCGCGGCGTCCAGGTGGCGCTAGAGAACAGCACCGATAACCGCCACCAACTCAAATACTTCCGCGAGATCTTCCATCGCCTTCCCCAGCTCAAGCTGCTCTTCGATATCGGCCATGGCAACATCAACACGGCGAAGAGCATGACCCGCGACTATCTCTTCGCCCTGGGCGACCGGCTGGCCCATGTCCACCTGAGCGACAACAACGGCAAGGGCGATGACCACCTGCCCATCGGCGCGCCGCGTGAGGGCGGCATCCACCTGCGCCATGAGCTGCGCGGCCTGCGCAGCTTTGGGTATGATGACGGCATCACCCTAGAGGTCTTTGGCGACCGGCGCTGGTTGCTTGCCAGCGCCGGGCTGTTGCGGGAGGAATGGGAGCAAGCCTATTGATGGGTGGCGTTATCCGCCGTCGCCGGTCGCCTGGGCCGGGTCGGGGATCAGGCCGGAGCCTTCCTGCGGCGGGGGCAGCGGGGCGGGCGTAGGCGTCGGCAGCAGCGACTCATTGGCCGCCACCGGCGCGGGTGTGGGGGTGGGGCCTGAGTCCGACGCAATGATCGGCGCCCCCTCCGGAGCCGGACGGCAGTTGTTGGCATCCTGCCGATAGGCGTCGGCCATGGCCGGCGCATTCCAAATGCCCTCGATCACGCTACGCACGCGTTCAGGGTCGCTAATGATCAGCACCGCTGCGCCTCGCTCGGTCGTGTAGCTTTGCAGCTCACGAAGGGTGATCCCGCTGGCGCGCACGTTGGCAGGGTCCAAGCTAATGCCGAAGCGCGCCAGGTCAATGATCTGAAGCAAGGTCAAGTCGGTGCTGAAGGAGTTGCGGAAGGCGTTCCACAGTTCCGGCAGACGAGGCAAGAGGTTCGTTTCGAGCACCCGGTTGCGCAGCGCCCACAGAAATTGCCGCTGCCGTTGGGACCGGCCAATGTCGCTCTCACGCAGGCGGAGGCGCACGAACCAGTAGGCCGTTTCGCCGTCCATGTGGACCTCGCCCGCCGGCAGCGTGAAGTACTCCCACGCGT
>DATLZJ010000459.1:0-2142 GCA_035574055.1 Caldilineaceae bacterium | reverse complement strand
TGGCGTCGCAGATCGCCAGGCGCGCCCGCCGCACGCCGATGTGAATGCCCAACACCGTGCGGCTGCCCGGCGCCAGGCGCAGCGCCAGGGGAGGCCGGCCCGCCCCCGGCCGCGCCGCCACCGTGTCGGTCCCCACCTCCTCGACCACCCCTTGGGCCATTAGCTCGGCGACCAGGTTGGTAACGGTTGTGGTAGACAGGCGGCAGAGGCGGGCCAGCCGCACACGCGCCACCGGTTGATGGCGCAGCAGGTTGAGGAGGAGGACGCGCTGGTTGTGCGCTTTGACGGCCAGCACATTGCCGCCTGTACGCACAGCGCCAAACGAGACGATGGTGCTCATCGGTCAATGATTCGGCAAGTCGGAATTATTTAATTTGTTGCCGGAAATAATGCGGGCGTTCGCATTATATATGGGGCCGGAAGGGCTGTCAAACAAAAAAAGAAGGAAGTGAGAGAGGTATGGCAGGCGCGCCGGATGCGCCGCCCGCTCATTGCCAAGTAAAGCTGCGTAGCTCGCTGGGGGGGCTGGCCGCCTCTAGGGCAAACTGGTTGTTGACCCCCGGCATGACCCGAACCACCGATACCTGCCAGGCATAGATAGCGTTCTCACCAGCAGGGGGCGCCAAGGTGGTGTCCAACCGGTAGCTGGTTGCTTTGGTCCAAATACTGGGGAAGCTACGCGCCGCGCCGCTGATCGGATAGATGAGCAGCACATACCACTCATTGGGCGCCAGCACGTCAACGCTAATCCAGCGGAGGAGGACGGCCTCGGAGGCCGGCGCCACTTCTTGGTCGGCCGGGCCGATCAGCCGCGGCTCGATATAAACCTGTGGCGCCGCAGGAGGATCACTGCCGCCCTGGACAACATCGCCTGCCGCGGCCTCTGTGGCCTGGGGGGCCTGCGCCGACGACTCCAGCACCTCCGCCGGCACCTCAGGCACAGGGATCAAGAGCAGGTCGCCAGGACGGATGAACTCATTATTGGCGAGGTTGTTGGCGAGCAGAATCTCCTCGACCGTGCTGCCAAAGCGGCTGGCAATCGAGATCAGGGTGTCGCCCGGCTGTACTTCATACTCGAAGGCCGAGGCCACCGTCTCACCGCCGCTGGGCGCGCTGGGCTGGGCGCTGACTGGGATGATCAGCTCGTCGCCGGCCCGGATCAGCACGTCATTCATCCCGTTAGCGGCCTGAATCTCCTCGACGGTGATGCCATAGATACCGGCAATCGAGAGCAGCGTCTCTCCCTCACGCACGCGATGGCGGATCACGCCGCCAGCGCTGGCCGTCGGGAGTGGAGTTGGCGTCGCATCTGCGCCCGGCTCCACGGTTGTGGTTGCGACCAGCGTCGCGGTGAGGACAGGGATATTGGTGGGAAGGATGGCCGCGACCGGGGCGCCGCTCTGCTCGGGGCGCGGCTCACCGGCTATGCGCCACCAAACGGCGAGGACAGCCAGCACAGCCAGCACCAGGAGAGCATCAATCCAGGAGACCCGTTGCCTGCGCCGGGTATGAATGCGCAGATCGTGGCCACACATGAAGCAGCTTTCGGCATCACGGGCCACGCGGGTCCCACAATTGGGGCAGCGCCGCTCGGCAATTGCCGGCGAGATTTGTTGTCTAGCCATTACCGCTGATTATATCATCTCTCTCCTGGGGAGTCGAAAGTTGGAAATTTCCAATCGTTCGATAAATCCGCAAGCGCTGTACAAGAGCGCATCAAGCAAAAAAAGAACGGGCGGCTTGCGCCGCCCGTTCCGGCAAAGTCGAGCAGAATTCCGATCGAGCCAGGGGCGTCGCTACTCGTGCTGCGCCAACAGAAAGGCGATAATATCGGCCAACTCCTCTTGCGACATGGTATCCTGATAGTTTTGAGGCATCACACCCGCCGGGTAGTTGGGCACGACATAGGCATTGGGGTTGGTGATGCTGGTGTAGAGGTAGTTGGCCGGGCTGACGCCGGGCTGGCGGTTGGCGGCGGTATCGCCTACATGGAACCAAGTCGGCCCGGTCATCTGCTGGTTGGGGTCCGTGGCATGGCAGCCCACACAGCCATAGGTCAGCGCCACCGTCTGCCCGTTGTCGGGATTGGCTGCCGCCAGCGCCGCCGCGAAGTCCTCCGGCAGCCCGGCGGTAATCTCCTCT
>DATLZJ010000458.1:0-2502 GCA_035574055.1 Caldilineaceae bacterium | reverse complement strand
CCCGCCACGCCTGCCGGTGATCAATCTGATTGGCGCGCCGTTGCGCTGCCATGTACAGCAGCGTAGCCTTTTCAAACGCTACGGCTGGATGGAACGGCTCGGCCCCAACGACGGCATGGCGCTGCTGCCCGACCTGCTGGCGCCGGGGCCGGTCTACCCGGTGTGGGGCGCGGACCATTACTTTCGCACGCCGCAGGTGAGCGCGCTCTTTTATCGGATTTTTCGGTACGTTCGTCAACATTGGTTGGAGGGGGGTAGGGAATGATTGAGCAGGTCGTCGCGCCCGGCCGGGCGCGATTGGTGGGCGAGACCGTGGCGCGCACCGCGTTGGCGCCTGCCCAAGTAGAGGCGATGTTGCGCCTCTTCCAAGCCCACTATGAGGGGGTGGAGCGGGACTACTTCCTGCGCGACCTGGCCGGCAAGGACCAGGTGATCCTGCTGCGCGACCCGGCGCAGGGGACGCTGCAAGGCTTTTCGACCCTGGCGATCGGCGAGACCTGCGCTCAAGGCCGCCGGCTCACGGTCGTCTACTCCGGCGATACCATTGTCCATCCCGCCTATTGGGGCACACCGGCGCTGCCCAGCGTTTGGATCAAGAGCGTGCTGGCGCTGACCGCAGGCATGGCCCAGCCGGTCTACTGGTTGCTCATCTCCTCCGGCTACAAAAGCTATCGTTTTCTGCCCGTCTTTTACCGCGAGTTTTACCCCTGTGTGGGCAAGCCCACGCCGCCGGCGGTGAAGGCGTTGATGGACGAGCTGGCGACGGCTCGCTTTGGCGATGAATATGACCCCAACACCGGCGTGGTGCGCTTTGGGCAGGGGGCGACGCCGCTGCGCGCCGGCGTCGCCGAGGTGAGCCGGGAGCGGCTGCGCGACCCGCATGTGCGCTTCTTTGTGGAGCGTAACCCCGGCCACGTCCAGGGGGATGAGCTGGTCTGCCTGACCCGCATCCACCCCGACAACTTCACGCCTGCGGGGCGGCGGGTGGCCCGTTAGCAAGCGCCGGCCATGCTCTTGCCGCTGGTGGTAAACCGTCTCTGGCTGGCGAGCGCCGCCTTGGCAGCGCGCCGCTTCCGCCGGGCGTTGGCGAACCCTGCCGCCGCTCAGGCCGCGGTGCTGCGCGGCATCCTGCGCGCCAATCAGCGCTGTGAGGCAGGCTGCCAGGCCGGTTTTGCCGCGATCAGTTCAGTAGAGGAATTCCAACGCTGCGTCTCGCTCTGCGATTACGACACGATAGCGCCGGCCATTGCCCGCATGGCCGCAGGCGAGGCGCAGGTGTTGACCGCCGAGCCGGTGCGCCTCTTTGAGCCGTCCAGCGGCTCGACCGCAGCCGCCAAGCTGATCCCCTACACGCGCAGGCTGCAACGGGAGTTTCAGGCGGGGCTGTCGGCGTGGATCAGCAACCTGTTCGGTCACTATCCGGCGCTGGCGCGCGGCCCGGCCTACTGGTCCATTTCGCCGCTGGTCGAGCCGGGCCGGCGCACCGCGGGCGGGACGCCCATCGGCTTCGAGGAGGACAGCGCTTATCTCGGTCCCCTAGGCCGCTTGGTGGAGCGGGCGCTGGCCGTGCCCAATGGGGTCAAGCGGCTGGCCGACGTGGAGACCTTCCGCTATGTGACACTGTACTATCTGCTACACAGCAGGGAACTGCGGCTGGTATCGGTCTGGAACCCCACCTTTTTCACGCTGTTGCTTGATGCCTTGCCCTGCTGGTGGGATGCGCTCCTGGCCGACGTGGCGCAGGGTACGCTCACGCCGCCGGGCGCGCTTCCGGCTGAGGCCGCGGCGGGCTTACGGCGGCTGCGTCCCGATCCGGCGCGCGCTAGGGCGCTGGCTGCCGTGGACCCGTCCAGCCCAACGGCGGCAGCCCAAGTGTGGCCGCGGCTGGGGCTGCTCTCCTGCTGGGCTGATGGAGCCGCCGCGCGCGATGCCGGCGAGTTGGCGGCGCGCCTGCCCCATGCCCATCTCCAGCCCAAGGGGCTGCTGGCGACTGAGGCAATGGTCTCCCTGCCCTGGGTGGGCGCGCCGGGCGCGGTGTTGGCGCTCACCTCCCACTTTCTGGAGTTTGAGGAAGAGAGCGGCGCGCTGCGGCTGGCCCATGAGCTAGAAGTAGGCGGGGTCTATTCAGTGGCAGTGACGACCGGCGGCGGCCTCTACCGTTACCGGCTCTATGACCAGGTCGAGGTGGTGGGGCGCGTGGCGGCGACGCCCTGCATCCGCTTTGTGGGCAAGGGCGACCGAATATCCGACCGGTTTGGCGAGAAGCTCACCGAGCCGTTTGTGGCGGCCTGTCTGCGTGAGTTGTTTGAGCGGGTGGGCCTCGCCCCAGCCTTTGCCCTGCTTGCGCCGGAGGACGCAGCGGGCGCGCCGGCCTATGCGCTCTTTGTTGAGCTGAAGATGCCGCTGCCGCCAGGGCTTGCGACAGACCTGGATGAAGCCTTGCGGCGCAATTTCCACTATGACTATTGCCGGCGCTTAGGCCAGCTTGGCCCGGCGCAGGTC
>DATLZJ010000457.1:0-3454 GCA_035574055.1 Caldilineaceae bacterium | reverse complement strand
CTTGCCGACCGAGAAGTAGGTGGCTTCGGGGTGGGCGAAGTAGTAGCCGCTGACCGCCGCTGTGGGCACCATGGCGCACGCCTCGGTCAAGCGCAGGCCAATGGCGCGTTCTACATCCAGCAGGCGGAAGATCGTGCGTTTCTCCGTATGGTCCGGGCAGGCCGGGTAGCCGGGGGCGGGGCGGATGCCCCGGTACTTCTCCCGGATCAGCTCCTCGTTGCTCAACTGCTCATCCGGCGCGTAGCCCCAATAGTGCTTGCGGACCTCTTCGTGCATGTACTCGGCCAGGGCCTCGGCCAGCCGGTCAGCCAGCGCCTTGACCATGATCGCGCTGTAATCGTCGTGTTCGGCCTCGAAGCGCGCCACCAGCTCATCGGTCCCGATGCCCGCCGTCACCGCAAATGCGCCCACATAGTCGGCGACGCCGCTTTCCGTGGGGGCCACAAAATCGGCCAGTGCATAGCAGGGACGCCCCTCGCCTCGGTCGAACTGCTGGCGCAGCGTATGGAAGGTCGCCAACGGGCGGGTGCGGGCGTCATCGGTCCAAAGCACAATGTCATCGCCGACCGCATTGGCCGGGAAGAGACCGATGGCCGCGCGCGCGGTCAGGCTGCCCTGGGTGATGATCTCTGCCAGCAGCCGTTGGGCGTCGTCGAAGAGGCGCTGCGCCTCCTGGCCTTTGACCGGGTCGGTGAGGATGGCCGGATAGGCGCCCTTCATCTCCCAGGCGTGGAAGAAGGGGCCCCAGTCTATCTTTTCGGCCAGCGTGCCCAGGTTGATCTGGTCAAAGACGTGGATGCCCAGGTGGCTGGGGCGCACAATGTCCACCTGATTCCAGTCACTCTGGAAGCGGCGGGCGCGGGCCGTGGGCAGGTCCAGCAAGGCGCGGCCGCCGCGCCCGCTGCGGTGATAGTCGCGCAACTTGGCGTATTCGGCCTTGACCTCCGCGGCAAACTGGGCGCGCGACTCCGGGTTGACCAGCTTTTCCACCACACCGACGCTGCGCGAGGCGTCCTGCACATGGACCACCGGCCCCGGATAGACCGGGTCAATCTTGACGGCGGAGTGGATGCGCGAGGTGGTCGCCCCACCGATGAGCAGCGGCTTATCAAGGCCCAGCCGGGTCATCTCCTTGGCGACATGGACCATCTCATCCAGCGAGGGGGTGATCAGCCCGCTCAGGCCGATGATGTCCGCGTTCTGCTCGACGGCAGTCTGGAGAATCTTTTCGGCGGGCACCATGACGCCCAGGTCAATGATCTCATAGTTGTTACAGGCCAATACCACGCCGACAATGTTCTTGCCGATGTCATGTACGTCGCCCTTCACCGTGGCAATCACGATCTTACCGGCAGGCTTGCCGTTGCTGCCGTTGGTCTGCTTGGCGGCTTCGATGTAGGGCAGCAGATAGGCGACGGCTTTCTTCATCACGCGCGCGCTCTTGACCACTTGGGGCAGGAACATCTTGCCCGCGCCAAACAGATCGCCCACAATGTTCATCCCGTCCATCAACGGCCCTTCAATGACCTGGATCGGGTTGTCGGGCGTCAGTTGGCGGGCCTCCTCGGTATCCTGCTCAATATAGTCGGTGATGCCCCGCACCAGCGCATAGGCCAGCCGCTCGGCCACCGGCTGGTTGCGCCAGGCCAAGTCTTCGGTCTTCTTCTGCCCCTCGCCCTTGACCGTTTCGGCGAAGGCCACCAGCCGCTCGGTGGCGTCGGGCCGGCGGTTGAAGATCACATCCTCCACACGCTCCAACAGGTCCGGGGGAATCTCCGAATAGACGGGCAGCGCGCCGGCGTTGACGATGCCCATGTCCATGCCGGCCTGGATGGCGTGGTAGAGGAAGGCCGAATGCATGGCCTCGCGCACCACATTGTTGCCCCGGAAGGAGAAAGAGAGGTTGCTGACGCCGCCGCTGACCTTGACGCCGGGCAGCGTCTGCTTGATGATGCGGGTCGCCTCGATGAAGTTGACCGCGTAGTTGTTGTGCTCCTCGATGCCCGTCGCCACCGCCAGCACGTTGGGGTCAAAGATGATGTCCTCCGGTGGAAAGCCCGCCTGCTCGGTCAGCAGCTTATAGGCGCGGGTGCAGATCTCCACCTTGCGCTCCACCGTGTCAGCCTGGCCCTGCTCGTCAAAGGCCATGACGATCACCGCCGCGCCATAGCGGCGAATGGCGCGCGCCTGGCGCAAGAAGGCTTCTTCACCCTCCTTGAGGCTGATGGAGTTGACCACAGCCTTGCCCTGGACGCACTTCAGCCCGGCCTCGATGATGGACCACTTGGAGGAGTCAATGACGATGGGCGCCCGCGCGATATCCGGCTCAGCGGCGATCAGGTTTAGGAAGCGCACCATAGCCGCTTCGCCGTCCAACATGCCGTCATCGAAATTGACATCAATCATCTGCGCGCCGCTCTCGACCTGCTGGCGGGCGATGCGGACGCCTTCCTCGAAGTTGCCCTCTAGGATCAGCTTGCGGAATTTGGCGGAGCCGGTGACATTGGTGCGCTCGCCGATGTTGATAAAGTTGGTGAAGGGCGTCACCACCAACGGCTCCAACCCGCTGAAGGTCGAGCGCGGCTCGATCTTGGGCGGTTGGCGGGGCTGGAGCGACTCGACAGCTTGGGCGATGGCGCGGATATGGTCGGGCGTGGTGCCGCAGCAGCCGCCGACAATATTCACAAAGCCGCTTTGGGCGAAGTCGCGCATATAGGCGGCAAGCTCTTCCGGCGTCTGGTCGTAGCCGCCGAACTCGTTGGGCAGCCCGGCGTTCGGGTAGCAGCTCACCAACGTATCGGCCACGCCGGCCAGCGTCTCGATGTAGGGCCGGATCTCCTTTGCGCCCAGCGAGCAGTTGAGGCCGACGCTGAAGGGACGGGCGTGCTGCACCGAATACCAGAAGGCTTCGGTGGTCTGGCCCGATAGCCCCCGCCCGCTGAGGTCCACGATGGTGCCGGAGATCATCAGCGGCACATCCTCCCCCCGCTCCTCGAATAGCTCTTGAATGGCGGCGATGGCCGCCTTGCCGTTGAGCGTGTCGAAGATGGTCTCCACCAGCAGCAGGTCCACGCCGCCATCGAGCAGGCCGCGCGCCTGCTCTTTGTAGGCTGCCTTGACCTCGTCAAAGGTGACGCTGCGCGCGCCGGGGTCGTTGACATCGGGTGAGAGCGAAGCGGACTTGTTGGTCGGCCCAATGGCGCCGGCCACAAAACGGGGCTTGTGGGGGGTGCGCGCGGTGTATTCGTCGGCGGCGCGGCGGGCAATTTGGGCCGCCGCGACGTTGATCTCATAGACCAACTGCTCAGTGCCGTAGTCAGCTTGGGAGAAGGCGTTGGCGTTGAAGGTGTTGGTCTCGATGATGTCTGCGCCGGCCTCCAGATAGGCGCGATGGATGGCGGCCACGATCTGGGGCTGGGTGAAGTTGAGCAGCTCGTTGTTGCCCTTGAGCGGG
>DATLZJ010000456.1:0-14928 GCA_035574055.1 Caldilineaceae bacterium | reverse complement strand
ATGCTGCCTATGGCACAGTACATATATAGCACATGTGAGGAGAACACCTAGAGGAGGCAGTGATGGGGCTTCAAGTCTCAGTCTCACAACCAACTGATGCGCTGCCGGCGCTCGACCAGCTCCGGCAGGCGATCCAGGACGAGTATGCGTTGGTCGCGACGGAGCCGGACCGTGGCTTTCACTTTCACACGGGCCGGCCCCTGGCCGAGCTGATCGGCTATCGGGAAGAGTGGCTGGATGTCGTGCCGGAGCCATCGCTCGCCTCGTTTGCCGGCACGGGCAACCCCTTCCAGGTCGGGCCGCTGCAACCCGGCCAGCGAGTGGTAGATGTCGGCTGCGGCGCGGGCATGGACAGCCTGATCGCCGCGCATATGGTTGGCCCGGAGGGGCAGGTGATCGGCGTGGACATGACGCCGGCCATGCTCGATAAGGCGCGCGCCGGCGCCGCCGAGGTTCACGCGACCAACGTAGATTTTCGTCTAGGCTATGGCGAGGCGCTGCCGGTCGAGGACGGATGGGCCGATGTGGTCATCTCCAATGGCGTGCTCAACCTCATGCCCGACAAGCTCAAGGCGCTCCAGGAGATGGCGCGGGTGCTCAAGCCCGGCGGACGGCTTCAGATCGGCGATATCCTGGTCCAAAAGCCGGTGCCCGAGAGCGCCAAACGCAATATTGACCTGTGGACCGGCTGAATTGCCGGCGCTCTGCTGGAGGCAGAGCTAGAGGCCACGGTCGTGGCCGCCGGCTTTGTGGACTTCGTGATCATCTGGCGCGCCGATGTCTTCAGCGGTGCGCCCCAACAGTCGAGCGCGGCCAGCTTTGGCACGCTCGGGATCACCTTCCGTGCGCGCAAGGCCCGCACGGAAGCGGAATGGGCGACAGCACTAGAAACATTGAACTGCGAGGTGACTCCCGTGGCCGAGCCCACACAAGACAAACCAACATCGCTCTTTGGCGCAGATGCTTTCTACGATGCAGGAGACACCGGCTGCGCCTATGGCCCTCTGGACGACGTTGCGCTCTTGCTACGCAAGATGGCATCCGGCCAGACCCTGGAGATACGCGCCACCGACCCCAGCGTGGCCGTGGACCTGCCGGCCTGGTGCCGCCTCACCGGCCACCAGCTTGTCTCCCATCAAGGCGACCGCTATCTGATTCGCCGAAGCTAACCGCTTCGCCGGCAAGACGCACGGCAAGACGCATGGATCGGGTTCCACTTCTCCACTCGCATCATGAAAGGAGCGACAACATGGCCCAAGTGATGATTCATAACACCAACGGCAAGGAAGATGTCGAGCGCGCTTCACTGGCCTTTGTGGTGGGCAACACGGCGCTTTCCTCAGGCCAGGACGCGACTATTCTGCTGACCATTGAGGGCGTACGGATTGCGACGCCCGGCTACGCCGATGGTCTTCAGGCGGAGGGCTTTGCGCCCTTGCGCGAGCTGATTGACAAGTTTGTGCAAAACGGCGGCCAAATTTGGGTCTGTGGCGCCTGCGCCAAGCCGCGCCAGATCACCGATGAAACGCTCATCCCTGGCGCCCGCATCATCGGTGCAGCGACGGCCGTGGAAGCCATGGTCAACGGCGCCCGCGTCCTGAGCTTCTAACCGGCCCCTGCTGCGCCAGTTGCTCGACAGCAAGGCTGTGGCTAGCCTGGCTGGGCATAATGGTTGACATTTCGGAAGAAGGCTGGGCAAGAAAGGAGCAGCATCATGCGCTATATTCTCGCTAGTCTAGTTTGCTGCGTGCTTCTGACAGCGGGCTGTCAAGTCGCACCAGCTCCTGCGCCCGCGACTTCGGCCCCCGCGGCCACTCCGACTGAGGAGGTTGTCACCGAAGAGGTGGCCCCGTCTGAAGAAATGACCCCAACAGAGGAGATCACCCCGACAGAAGAGATCACCCCGACCGAAGAGATCACCCCAACGGAGGAGATAACTCCAACAGAGGAGATCACGCCAACCGAAGAGATCACCACGACAGTGGAGATGACAGCCGCGCGTTCTGTGTCTGTCCCCTTTGAGGCGGTACAGATTATCCTTGACTTTGCGCCAGGCGCCCGGACGCCGCCGCACTCCCATGGCGGGCTGGTGCTGGTCACGGTGCTGGAAGGGGAGATAACCGTGCGCTCGATGACCGGGGAAGAAACGAGCTATACGCCCGGCGACTTCTGGATTGAAGCGCCGGGCGAGTTCCATGAGGTTGGGAATGCCGGCCAGGAGACCGCACGGGTCGCCGCGGCCTTTCTGCTGCCCGAGGGTGCGAGCCTGACCACCGTCCAAGAAGGGATCAGCACAGATGACCTGCCGCCAGGACCGACCGCCGTCTATCGCACAAGCCTGCCGGTGAGCGAAGGCCTAGGCAACTTTGAGGCCATTCAACTCATTCTTGACTTCGCTCCGGGCGCATGGACACCACCGCACTCGCATGGAGGTCTGGTGTTAGTCACGGTGATCGAGGGGGAGATGACGGTGCGTCAGGAGGCAACAGGGGAAGAGACAGTTTATCGCGCTGGCGAATTCTGGATGGAAGGGCTGGAAGAGGTCCATACTGTCGGCAATGCGGGGCAGGAGAATGCCCGTTTGGCCGTCTTCGCTTTGCTGCCCGAGGGCGCCAACCTAACGACCGTACAGGAAGGCGTTGCTGCGGGTGATCTGCCGCCCGGCCCAACTTCTGTCTACCGCACCAGCATGTTGGTCACGACTGATACCGAGTGACCACTCTGCTAAGAACACCTGTCAACGCGCTAGATACCGAAAATAGCTAGCTTGGCCGAAACGCCCCTGGCCGGGGCGTTTCTCTTTGCCCATTTGTTGGCAGTGCGGCGCCAAGCGTTGTTGCTTGTTGGACAGCCAGCGCCGACTTGGGAGGCTCCACGGGCTACGCTATAATGGCCTGGCCTATTGTCGTCCGTCTGCCTGGTGAGCCGGTTATCTCTGGATTGACCTGTGTCTATCGAGTCTGCCCGTTCTACCTCCTTCTGGTTCCGCCCGCCTACTACCCACACCCAGGAACGCGACCTGGTCTTGCTCATGGTGGCAGGCCAGAAGCGCTATCTGACCACCTTGCGCCGCGGCCAGCAGCTTCACACCCATCTGGGTATCTATGAGCACGATGCGATCATCGGCCAGCCCTGGGGTGGAACGGTTCTCAGCTCCATGGAGCAGCCGGCGCTCGTGCTGGAGCCGTCGCTGACCGATCTGATGACGCGCCTCAAGCGAGGCACCCAGATCATCTATCCCAAGGACGCAGCCTATCTGGTCCACCGGCTCAACTTGCGGGCCGGCTCACGTGTCATCGAGGCCGGGACGGGCAGCGGCGGCTTGACGATGGCGCTGGCCTGGGCCGTCGCGCCCACAGGCACCGTCTACTCCTACGAGGTTCGCCCCGAAACCCACCAGTTGGCCCGGCGCAACCTGGAGCGGGTCGGTCTATTACCCTATGTGGAGCTGTTCCAGGGGAGCATTGACCAGGGCTTCAAGCAACAGGGGGTGGACGCGCTCTTTCTGGATGTGCGCGAGCCGTGGCGCCATCTGGAAGCCGTCCGCCAGGCGCTCAAGCCGGGGGGGTTCTTCGCCGGCCTCTTGCCCACCACCAACCAGGTCAGCGAGCTGCTGGCCGGGCTGGATGCCCACGGCTTTACCGATGTGGCTGTGGAGGAGCTGCTGCTGCGCGCCTACAAGCCGGTGCCGGAGCGGCTGCGCCCCGACGACACCATGATCGGTCACACCGGCTTTCTGGTTTCGGCGCGCTGCCTGCCGCCGGGAGTGGATGTGACTCGCTGGCAGGCCAAAGAGCGCCAGCGCTTCCGGGCGCGCCAGAAGATGCAGGAGGAGATCGCCCAAGCGGCTGCCGCGCGCGCGGTAGACCAGGACCCACCGCCTGCCGGTGGGCGCAAATATCCCAAACTGCCGCTGCCTGGCTAATCGTTCCGCCGCGCCTTTACGCTACCGGAGGCGTGCGGCGGCGACGGTGGCAGCATAGAACCCCTCCAACTCAATGACCAATCGTTCCCAGCGGTATCGTTCCAAGAGCTGGGTGCGCGCCCGTTCTGCCAGCCCCGCGCGGGCCGCGGGCGTCGCCACCAGCTCGGCGACGGCGCCGGCGAACTGCTCCGGTGTGGCCTCGGCGGCCACCAGTTGAGCCGCGCCCGCTGCGCCATAGGCCGCTTGTTCACCGACGGCGCTGGCGACCACAGGCACGCCATGGAGCAGGGTTGTCGCCAGCCGTACACTGCACTTCGCTTGGTGCAGGGGGATGGGCATGGCCGGAAAGATAGCGCAGGCACAGCGAGCATAGAGGCCGGGCAGGCGCTCCGGCGGCACAAAGCCAAGCCAGTGGACGCCCGGAAGGCCGGCCAGGGCATTGCGAAAGCCGCTCTCCAGACCAGGCGCGAGGGGTCGTCCGGCGATGAGCAGCTCGGCTTGCGGGACGGCGCGGCGCAGGGCTACCCAACAGCGTCTCAGCCAATCGGGGGTGACTTCGACAAAACGGGTGAAGAACAGGATTTGCGGTGGGCCGGACGGCATCGTCTTCGTCGGGGACGCCTCTGCGGTGGCGGTGTCTGCTTGTGGGGTAGGCGGTGTGACGCCGTTGGGCAGGTAGAGACGCGGGATAGACGGCGCGGCCGCCGCAGTCCGCTCCATCAGCCACTGGCTGGCCGCGGTGATGCCGTCGGCATGGCGGATGCCCCACTCCTCCTGCCATGCCAAAAAGCGGGCCACGGGCCAGGGATATTGGTTGATTTGCGCCCAGGCCTGCTCCCAATCATCCACGTCCAGCAGGATCGCCGGACGGCGCTTGCGCCGCGTCTGCCACAGCCACCATTGGACCAGGCCGGCATGGGCGCGCGGCTTGACAATATGAACGATCTGAGGGGCAAGCTCTCCGATCCGCCTCACCATACGCCGCACCACGCTGGCCGGCCCGCCCTGTAAAGTCATCTGCTCGATATGGACGCCGTTGTGTACCCGGCTCTTGCCGGCATCTTCGGGCGAGTCCCAGGGCGGGACCAGGATCGTCGCCGTATGGCCGCGCGCAACCAGCCCCTCGGCTAGGGGCAGGGTACGCGCCCAGACCGTCGTTTTATGGGCTAGGCCGAACGGGGCGACATAGACAATGGCAAAGGAGGGCGGCATGGCGCTCAGTCGCTCAAGGTCAGCCGGTGGTGACTGCCTGGGGCCAAGCCGGCAGCGCATCGCGCAACGTCGCCCAAACCGCAGCCTCCCGGTCCGATGGATAGCGTAGCTGATATCTCTCGACAAGCTGGGGCGCATACCAGCGGTAGATCACCACCAAGGCCACGGCCTGGCCTAGCCAATCCTCAGCCGCGCCGGTCGGCGCGACCAGGGTCTTCTCCAGCGCGGCCCGTTGGCTGGGGCCGAGATAACCATTCAGATGGCGGGTGGCGGGTGGGCGCTCGATGCCGTTCAGCGCGAGCATCATGGCAAGGACGGTTGCGCGCAGCCGGGCAACTCGCTCGGCTGCCAGCAGCAGCTCCTGGCGAGGCAGCAGATCCGCCAGCTCAACCAGGTCATCCCAGAAGCGTTCAAGCAGCATCTGGACGGCGGCAGGGTCTGGCGGGTGGAGCAGGTCGGGCCAGTCCGGTTTCGTCATGGGGCCGATTATAGCACACACAAAAGCGAGCCGCGTCACGCGACCTTTGACTTGGTCTGTTACAATAAGACTATGGACATCAAGCGAAGGACGCCGACATGAGAAACAATGATCCGTTTGCCGAGCTGCTTCGCTCGCTGGAGGAAAATCTCCAGAGTGAGGGTGGCTGGGCGCCGCCTGATGACGGTCGCCGCCCGGTACAACGGCGCAACCCGCGGCGCTTTCTGTGGTTTATCATTCCGCTGCTGCTCCTGATCTTCTTCAGCCGGATTATTGGTTTCTATACGGATTGGATATGGTACGACAGCCTAGGTCTGGCCGAAGTCTTTACCACCCGGCTATGGGCAAACCTGGCCCTCTTTGCCGTTGGGGGAGGGTTTTTCTGGCTCTTTCTGGCTGCCAACGTGTGGTTGGCGCAACGGCTGGAGCGCTTTGACCTCGCGCGCACGCCGCTGGAGGAAATCGCGGCGGCAGTGGGGTTACGTGTGCCGGCGCTGGTGCTCAGTGTGGCGGCCTTTGTCGCCCTCATTGTGGGCCTCAGTACCGGCGCCGCCTGGGAGACGATTCTGCTCTACCTCAACCAGGAGCCGTTCGGCCAGGTAGACCCGCTCTTCGGGCGCGATGTGAGCTTCTTTCTTTTTACCCTACCCGTCTGGCAGGCGTTGCGAACCTATCTACTCGTGACATTGATCCTGACGCTGGCCGCGACGGCCCTCGTCAGTGGCGTAGCCTGGCGGGGCTGGCGCATCCGCACACCGGCGTTAACCCATCTGGCCGTGCTGGGCGCGCTGGTGCTGTTGGTCATCGCCTGGAAGTACCGGCTGGATGCGTTGCAATTGGTCTACAGCCACCGCGGGGCGGTCGTCGGCGCCGGGTATACCGATATCCATGCCCAACTCCCCGCCTACAATCTGCTCGCGATCGTCACCCTGGTGACGGCGGTATTGCTGGTGGCGACGGTCTTTGTACGCCGCGCCTGGCGGGCCATGGTCGCGGTGCTGGTCGTCTGGGCGGCGGTTGCACTGCTGGCGGGAAACTTCTACCCCGGATTGGTGCAACGGTTCCGGGTCAGTCCCAACGAGCTAAACCTGGAACGCCCCTACATCGAGCACAACATCGCCTTCACCCGCGCCGCCTTTGACCTAGACGCCATCGAGGTTCGCAGCTATCAAGTGGAGGGGGCCTTGACGGCTGAGGACCTGCTGACCGAGGCCGAGACGGTGCGCAATGTCCGCTTGTGGGACTATCGCCCGTTACTCCAGACCTACAACCAGGTACAGGCGCTGCGCCAATACTATGCCTTCAACGATATTGACGTAGACCGGTACACTATTGATGGCAGGCTCCATCAGGTGATGATTGCGGCGCGCGAGCTGGTGCCAGAACGCCTCAGCCAGGACGCCCAAACCTGGGTCAACCGCCGGCTGGTCTATACCCACGGCTATGGGGTCGCTGCGTCGCCGGTCGCGCAGGTGACGCGCGAGGGGCTGCCGGACTTTTTTGTCAAAGACTTGCCGCCCCAGGGCGTGATCAGCGTCACCGTACCGCAGATTTACTTCGGCGAGCTGACCAACGACTACGTGATCGCGCGCACCGCCGAGCCGGAGTTTGATTACCCAAGCGGCGAGCGAAATGTAACCACCCATTTCGAGGCCGATACCGGCATTGATATGACGCTGGCCGCCCGGTTGCTCTTTGCCATTCACTTTGCCGACATCAACCTGCTGCTCAACCGCGACATTTCCGCCGAGAGCCAGTTACTCTGGCGGCGCAATATCGTGGAGCGGGTACGCGAAGTGGCGCCCTTCTTGCGCTACGACCAAGACCCCTATATTGTCGTCGCCGACGATGGCCGCCTCTACTGGTTCATAGACGCCTATACGGTCTCCAACCGCTTCCCCTACAGCGCGCCGTATGAAGATAGCAACTATAACTATATCCGTAACCCCATCAAGATCGTCATCAACGCCTATGACGGGACTATGCGCTTCTTCCTGATTGACCCTCAGGAGCCAATCGCCGCAGCCTATGCCCGCATCTTCCCAACGCTCTTTTCTCCAATGGACGCCATGCCCGAAGACTTGCAGCGGCACATGCGCTATCCGAGCGACCTCTTTGCGGTCCAGGCAGAGATGTACCGCACCTATCATATGACGGACGCCACCGAGTTTTACAACCGGGAGGACCTGTGGGCGTGGCCTGAGGAGATCTTTGAGACGCAGACGGTGCGCATGGAGCCTTACTATGTGCTCATGCAACTGCCTGAAAGCGACCGGTTGGAGTATGTCCAGATTTTGCCCTTCACCCCTGCCAACCGCGAAAATATGATCGCCTGGATGGCCGCACGCAGCGATGTGGATGTCTACGGCGGCAAGCTCGTCTATGAGTTTGGCAAGGACACGCTCTTCTTTGGGCCAAAGCAGGTGGAAGCGCGTATTGACCAAGACCCGGTGATCCGCGCGCAGCTCACCCTTTGGGACCAGCTAGGCACCAGCGTCATTCGGGGCAACCTGCTGGTCATCCCCGTGGCGGGCAGCCTGCTCTATGTGGAGCCGCTCTACCTGCAATCGGCTACGGGACGCATCCCGGAGCTACAGCAGGTGATCGTAGCGACCGCGAATCAGGTGGCGATGGCCGAAAACCTGGGGTTGGCCTTGGCTGCGGTCTTTGGCGAGCAAGTGCTGGCCGATGAACGCTTTGCCGAGTTGGCGAGCTTTGGCGGCCAGGCGCCCGTTCCCCCGGTCGGCGAGCCCGCCGGCGGCGCCGGCGGGCTGGCTGCCTCGCTGCCTGAGTTGATCCAACAAGCCAATCGCCAGTTCAACGCAGCCCAGCAAGCAGCCCGCGCTGGAGATTGGGCCGGTTACGGGGAGGCGCTGGCCGCCCTGCAAACTACCTTGGAGGCGTTGGCCGCTGCCGCCGGTGTGGCTGAACCTGTGGCCGAGCCAACCCCGCAGCCGCCAGCGGAGGAAAGCGCCGGATTCTAAGGTGAGAGAGCTTTTAGCTCCCCTTAAGTTGGATTTAACCTTCTCTAGCGAAGCTTGGTCCATCTCTTTCTGTTCTCACTGTGCAAGCGCACCCAGACGTAGGAGCCTGCTGTATGTCCCAATCACCCTATGAATTGCTCCCGGCGCGCCAACCCCGCGCCGGTGTAGCCCGCCGCTGGCTGGCGCGCCTCGGGTGGAGCGCCGCCATAGCCGCCATGATGGTCCTGGGCGCACTCTACGGGCCGCTCCTGTTGGAAGGGGAGCCGGTGACAGCGCGGCAGGAGGCAGCCGCACCCGCGACCGGCATCACCGCCGCGCCGGCCCTCCAGAATACAGCCTCGCTGCTCGAGGACCAGGAAGCCCTGGCCGACCTCTACGCCCAGGTTGTGCCCTCGGTGGTCAATATCCAGGTGACGGGGCGGGGCCTCGGCCTGGGTATCCCCGGCTTTGGCATTCCTGAGGGCGAGCCGCCGCTGGAACTGGCCCAAGGCTCCGGGTTTATCTATGACGACCAAGGCCACATTATCACCAACAATCATGTGGTCGAGGACGCCGAAGAGGTGCTGGTCGTCTTTAATAACGGCTTCTGGGCCGACGCCGAGGTGGTCGCCGCCGATCCCCAGGCCGACCTGGCTGTGATCAAGGTGACGCCGCCGGAAGGCATGGAATGGCGCCCGCTGCCGCTGGAGGAGCCGAATACCCTGCGTGTCGGCCACACGGTCATCGCCATCGGCAATCCCTTTGGGCTGGACGGCACGATGACGACCGGCGTAGTCAGCGCCTTGGGGCGCGGCATCCCCGTGGGGGACATGACCATCAACCGCTACACCCTTCCCGATGTCATTCAGACTGACGCCGCCATCAACCCCGGCAACTCCGGCGGGCCGCTGATTGACCTGAACGGGCGCGTGGTCGGCGTCAACTTTGCCATTCGCTCAACCGAGCGGGTCAACTCCGGCGTCGGTTTTGCGATTCCTGTCTCGATTGTCCATCGCGTCGTGCCGGCCCTGATCGCTGAAGGGCGCTATGCCTACGCCTATCTGGGGTTGACCGGCTCCAGCATCAGCGCCAGCTTGGCCCAAGCCCTCGAGTTGCCGCCGAACCGGCTGGGCGTCTATGTGAATGAGATCATCCCTGGCGGGCCGGCAGAGCAGGCAGGCTTGCGCGGCGGTGAGGAAGTGGTGACGGACGAAAACGGCATCGAGTTCAACCGTGGCGGTGATATCATCATCGCCATTGACGATCAAAAGGTCGTGCGCTTTGAAGACCTGGTCAGCTACCTGGTGACCCGGGCCGAGCCGGGCCAAACGGTGACGCTGACTGTCATCCGCGATGAAGAGACCATCGAGGTGCCGGTCACGTTGGGCGAGCGCCCTGCAACCACCGGGCGACCCTCGGCGCCCAGCGACCCGAGCGACGGCATCAACGCCCGCGAGGCCATTGCCATTGCCACCGCGGCCGCAGAGGAGAGCGGCTTACTAACCGCCGAGATTGAAGAGAAGGTGGCGACGCCGGATACGATCAACGGCATTGATGTCTGGATCGTGGAGCTGACCACAGCCAACGAAACGGCCACCGTCACGATAGATGCGCTGTCCGGCGAGGTCCTGGAGCTGAATGTGGAATAGCGCCTCGGGATAAGGCATGGGGCGACGGTTGCCAAACAACCTGGCGGCTGTCGCCCTATTTGGTTTGGCGCAGGGAGGAAGTCTTGCGGCCCCGTGTGGTAGATTGGGCGCTGCTGGCGCTGGTCGTCTTTGAGGTGGTTTCGGGCCTGGCGTCATTCCTGGTGGGTAGACCGGAAGGACGCGCGCTTTTCTGGCTCCACGGCGCGGTGGGGCTGGCGCTTTTGGGCTTGGTTGTGGTGAAACTGGCGCGTGTGTGGCGGCGGGTGGCAGAACCGGCCCGCCGCCAACCGGGGGCTGCCATTTCGGTGGCGACCGCAGTGGCGGCCCTGGCCGCGGTAGGAAGCGGCGTCTATTGGGTGATGGCCCAAACGCCGGTGGGATACCCAAGCGGGATGATCCTGCATACCACCATCGGCGTTCTCGCATTGGGGCTGTGCCTGTCACACGTTGCCCTGCGCTACAAGCCCCTGCGCCGCCGGGACTTGCGCGACCGGCGCTCGTTGCTGAGGCTGGGCGGGCTAGTAGCTGCGGGCGCTGTGGCTTGGGGCGCCGTCGAAGGAGCCACCCGGCTGGCGTCGCTGCCGGGGGCGCAGCGGCGCTTTACCGGCTCGCGGCTGGCAGCGGACCAGGAGGACGGCCCCTTCCCGGTCACCATGTGGATGGCAGACCGAATACCAACCCTAGCGCCGGATCGGTGCCACCTGGCAGTGACCGGCGCAGTCGCTGCGCCGCGGCAGCTCACCCTGTCGGAGTTGGGCGCGCTGCCCCAGACCGAGCTGCGCGCCGCCCTGGATTGCACCGGCGGCTGGTACACCGTCCAGCAATGGCAGGGGGTGCGGGTGGGCGACCTGCTCGAACTGGCCGGCGTGGAGGCAAGCGCCCGCTATGTATGTTTTCGCTCCGCCACCGGCTATCGCTGGAGCCTTCCTTTGGCTGAGGCGCGCGCGGCCCTGCTGGCGACCCAGGTGGGCGGGCAACCGTTGGCGCCCGGCCACGGCGCACCGCTCCGGCTGGTAGCGCCGGGACGGCGCGGCTTCCAGTGGGTCAAGTGGGTGGTCGCTGTGGAGGCGCTGGAGGAGCCGGACCTGGGCCAGTGGGCCGCCATCTTTACCAGCGGCCTGGGCCGCGCCTGACGGCGCTATACGGCGGATGCCGGGGAGGGCAGCGAAGTCGCGGTTGGCTCTGGCCGGCCCGGCACTTCATGGCAGTTCCGGCAGCGCGCCTCGTAGCTCTCGCTGCCACCAACCAAGATGATCGGGTCGTCGTAGCGCGCCGGGCGGCCATTGATGAGCCGCTGGGTGCGGCTCGCCTCCGCGCCACAGACGACGCAGATGGCGTGCAGCTTATCCACGCGCTCGGCCAATGCCAGCAGCAGCGGCATGGGGCCGAACGGTTCCCCGCGGAAATCCTGATCCAGACCGGCGGCGATGACCCGCTTGCCCTGGCCGGCGAGCAGAGAGCAGACATCGGCGATGGACCAGTCAAAGAACTGCACCTCATCAATGGCGACGACCTCGACATCCGGCGTTACCCGCTCCAGAATGGCGGCGGCGCTGTCCACCACGATGACATCCTCGCGCGCGATGCCGTTATGAGAGGCGACCCGTACCAGACCATAGCGCTGGTCAATCGAAGGCTTGAACAGCCGAACCGTCTTGCGGGCAATCTCGGCGCGCCGGACCCGGCGCAGCAGTTCCTCCGTCTTGCCGCTGAACATCGAGCCGCAGACCAGCTCAATCCAGCCGCCGCTTGTTTGGGGATGCATGGGCGCTCCTAAAGATTATCAATGCGGGCCAAAGATGTAGTATCAACGATAGCAAGCGCCAACTGAATGGCTGCCCACTGACGGGCACCGATATGGTTGGGTAATGGCAATCTTGGGTAATGGCCATCTTGGTGCAATTGAGTGCGAGTACGCTGCAAGACAAAGACCGGGTAGGGATGGTGTCCCTACCCGGCAGTATACCATATGCTTGGTTATGCTTGTTCGTAGTTCTCGATTCGTTGCGGCCCGCAGCAACCGGCGCGGGGGCGAATCGGCGCGTTACTCGGCCAAATTATACTTGGCGTAGACCTCAGCCGCCGCCGCCTCGGGGTTATCGCCCCGGGCGCGCGCCCGGCGAGCGGCCTCCTCGGCCTCGCGGCGCACCCGCTGCTCTAGCTCGCGACGCGCTGTTTCACTCTGCCGCCGCTCCAACCGCTTCATAAAGCGCTCGACCTGGCCGGCGGTGTCAACAATGCGCTGCTCCCCTGTGTAGAAGGGGTGGCAGGTGCTGCACACATCGGTGCGAATCTCCGGCACCGTGCTGCCGGTGATCCAGGACGCCCCACAGGAACAGATCACCCGCGCGTTCGGGTAATAGGTCGGATGAATATTGGGCTTCATTTCACATTGCCTTCTCAGGAACGACGCTGACCTGCTTCTTGGCGCCGCGGGCCCAGCCAAACTGGACAAACCCGTCAATGGTCGCAAAAAGCGTGTCATCTTTGCCCTTGCCTACATTCAGCCCCGGATGAATCTTGGTGCCGCGCTGGCGGACAATAATGCTGCCCGCGGTGACAAACTCGCCGCCATAGCGCTTTACGCCAAGCCGTTGGGCATTGGAGTCACGATTATTCCGGCTGGAACCGCCGCCTTTTTTGTGAGCCATTTTCTTCCCTCTTTCGTCTGACAACGCCCTTCTCTTAGGCGCACTTGATCCTATCCAACGTTAGGGCCAACCTTAGGCGGAGATGGATTCAATCTGCAACCGGGTCAAATATTGGCGATGGCCCTTGCGCACGCGAATGCGCTTCTTGGGGCGATAGCGAAAGACCAAAATCTTGTTGCCCCGATACTGGCCGGTGATCCTGGCAGCCACCGATGCACCCGCCACCGTTGGCTGGCCGATCTGGACCCTATCGCCGTCCGCCACCAACAGTACATCGGTCAAGGTGACGGTGTCCCCGACGTTGCCGTCGAGCTTCTCCACTTCCACCACATCGCCGGCGGCGACCCGGTACTGCTTGCCGCCGGTGCGTACCACTGCGTACATTGCTCACTCCCTTTCTGAGCCGCGTTCAGGTGAAACAATTAAGCCTGAAACTTCGTCGAGCGGCTTTGCGCCCCCTTGGGACCCAAGCGCAATTCCTTAACTTGTGACGGCCTGCTATCCGGCGGCCTAAAAACAACTCTGGACGCCCCTGCCTCAAAGCAGCAGCGCCAGCAATCAATCAGCCCGGCCTCTGAGGCCACAAACCAAAAGTATACCCTAACCACCTATGGTTCGTCAAACTGAGCCGGTATGATCCGGTATGATGGCTGCAGGCGCGAGTGGTCAGTGAGGAAATAGCCGCCTGCCTGGAGGCTTAACAGCCTCCAGGCAGGTGTGGATACTGCGCCGTCTACTCCTTGATGACGACAGGGATGCGCATGTTGTAGTCAGGCAGGCCAGGGCCTTCGTTGACCCAAATGCTGTCCGGAATGATACGTGACTCATTGCCTGCGGCATCGCGGTACTGGACATAGACCGAGGCGAGTCCACTGGTTCTGTCCAACGTCCAGTCTTTGCTGTTGGCGAAGGGTTCCCATTGGGCGCCGCTCATGTCTCCCTGGTTGCTGATGCGCATCTGCGTGACGCCGGTGGCGCTGCTGGCCGGCGGGAGCATGATATTGTCCAATGGATCCGGGCTGTCGGCGTGCAGCTCGACCTGGTCCGAGGCAAAGAGGCTCAGGGTTACATGGGGGGAGCGCGTGGCCGAAGCGCCGTTGTTGATCAGCAGTGCGCCATCAGGCGGCCAGGGGTCGTCCTTGGGCGTGGCGCACGAAGGGGTCATATGCGCCGACTGTGCGCCGCCCGCGGTGATGCCGATGGCATAGTAGCAATAGTCTTCCCCATTGGTCACAGCCGTATCGGTCAACATGCCGCTGCCGGTCAGGTCTTCTCCCAAGAGCGTATAGGTGCCGCTGAAACTCTCGCTCTTCCAGATCTGCGTGAGTGCATATTCGGCGCGCGGGGCATAGCGTACAAAGACCTTGCTGACGCCGGGGTAGGCAACCGTCCACGTGGGCTGAACGGCGTCGTCGGTCGGGTCATGGGGATCGCTCGGCCCACCGGGCCGGTTGTGTTCCGAACCGTCTGATTCGCCGCCATCGTCGCTGTCGGGGTCAAGCGGGTCAGTGCCGTCGGTGAACTCTTCGCCGGTAGTGCGGCCGTCGCCGTCAGGGTCAGCGGCCGGGTCAAGGACGGTGGGATTTCCGCCGAAGTGGTCTTCCCACTCAGGCGGCAAGCCATCGCCGTCGGTGTCGGCGCTGCTGAAGATAAAGAAGCCCAACACCTTTTGGCGCGTGAAGCTGCCGGCCAAGGGGCTGGTACCGGTGGCGGTCACCTCCACATTATACGAGCCGGCGCCGGAGTCGCTGCCGGAAGCGCCGGTCTGGTAAAAGGTGTTGGCATAGACGCCATCTTCGGTCGCGCCGTCGCCGTGTGCGCCGTCGTCATACAGGTGAAGGTTATAGACGGCGCCAGTGGGCGCATACACGCGAGCATTGACGTCGGCCGCCGAGTCGGGGATGGGGCCGGTGTCGGTCAGCCCGGCGACAATCGGCATGGGTACACCCGAGACACGCTCTTGCACAGGCACGGGGAAGTCCACGTCCAGCGTCACGTCACTACGCACCGACGCCTGCACCAGATAGGGGTTGAAATCCTGGGGCGCCTG
>DATLZJ010000455.1:0-3282 GCA_035574055.1 Caldilineaceae bacterium | reverse complement strand
GTACAGCAGGTGCATGGTGGCGTGCTCGACGCCGCCGGTATACTGGTCCACCGGCAGCCAGTAGGCGCCCTTTTCGGGGTCCCACGGCATATCATGCTCGTGGATCGGCTGGCCGCTCTTCCAGTAGGGTGAGATATAGGCGTATTGGTACCAACTGGAGCACATGAAGGTATCCATGGTATCGGTCTCGCGCTCGGCGTCGCCGCCACACTGGGGACACTTCACGTAGCGGAAGCCTTCGTGATACTTCAGCGGGCTTTCGCCGGTGGGCTTGAACTCGGCATCGTCGGGCAGCAGTACCGGCAGGTCCTCATATGGCACCGGCACGGTTCCACACCGCTCACAGTAGATGATGGGGATCGGCGCGCCCCACATGCGCTGGCGGCTGATCAACCAGTCGCGCAGGCGGTAGTTGACCGCGCGCTTGCCCTTGCCGGTCGCCTCCAGCCATTCGATGACCTTGCCGATGGCCTCGCCCATCGGCGTGCCGTTGAAGGGGCCGCTGTTGACCATCACCCCCTCAGTCTTGGAGGTGTAGGCGGCCTCCACCGGCGCGTTGACGCCTCCCCCCGGCATTGCGGGGTCGCTGATGACCCGGCGGATCTCCAGACCATACTTGCGGGCGAATTCAAAATCGCGCTCGTCGTGGGCAGGCACCGCCATGATCGCGCCGGTGCCGTAGCCCATCATGACATAGTCGGCGATCCAGATGGGAATCCGCTCGTCGTTGACGGGATTAATGGCGTAACCGCCGGTAAAGACGCCGGTCTTCTCCTTGTCGGTTGCGGCGCGGGTCACCTCGTCCAACCGGGCAGCCTGCGCCTTATACTCCTCGACCACCGCCCGCTGCGCGTCGCTCGTCACTTGGTCCACCAGAGGATGCTCCGGCGCCAGCACCATGAAGGTTGCGCCCCACAGCGTGTCGGGCCGGGTGGTGAAGACAACCAGCGGGTCGCCCTGCTCGGTATGGAAGGTGACTTCAGCGCCCTCGCTGCGCCCGATCCAATTGGTCTGCATCACCTTGACCCGCTCCGGCCACTCGATCTTCTCCAGGCCGGCCAGCAGCTCGTCCGCATAGTTGGTGATGCGGAACTTCCACTGGTTCAGCTCCTTCTTGATGACCGGTGTGCCGCAGCGCTCGCAGCGGCGGTCATCGCCCCAGACTTGCTCACGGGCCAGGGTGGTCTGGCAGCTTGGGCACCAGTCCACGGGAGCGAAGTCACGGTAGGCCAGCCCCGCATCGTAGAACTTGCGGAAGAACCACTGGGACCACTTGTAATACTCCGGGTCACAGGTGATGGCCTCTCGATCCCACGCCCACATCGCGCCCATCTGGCGCAACTGTTTTCGCATCCGCTCGATGTTGGCGTAGGTCCAGACCTTTGGATGAATGCCGTGTTTGATGGCGGCATTCTCGGCGGGCAGGCCAAAGGCATCGAAACCGATGGGGAAGAAGACATTATAGCCGTTCATGCGCCGGAAGCGGGCGGCCGCGTCGCTAGGCGTAAAGGCATACCAATGACCGGTATGCAGGTCGCCCGACGGATAGGGCAGCATGGTCAGGGCATACCACTTGGGGCGGGTAGGGTCTTCGCGCGTAACATACAGGCCCTGCTGCTCCCAGGCCGCCTGCCACTTGGGTTCAATCTCTTGTGGGTTATATCGAGACGGGTTATGTTGAGACGGGTTATATTGAGACGACATGATGATCTCCTGCCGGTTCAGTGCTGATGGATCGCATCGCTAACTACACACAAACCAGAAAAGCGGGCGAATCTTAACGGTCTGTGCTAGCTCGTCATGGACAAGGGGCCGGGCGACGGCGCCACAGGTTGACGCCCTATTCTGACCGGATTCGCTTCACTTGTCTACTATCTTCACTTGTATGAAGTGTGTTATGAACCGTATCTATTCGTAAAGCTGCAAAAAGATGCAGAAGACAAGCAACGGGATGGCCTCCATGCCGGGGCATGGGCCGTCACCATTCATTGTGGAGGGGCGCCCGCGCAATGCCGGATGGCCGCGGGCTAAATAAGGTCGAGGAGGCTACCCACCGCAAAGCCGGCGGTCGAAGCGGGGTAATTGGGTGTTGAGATAGTCGCTTGCCAGATGCCCTGGCGGATCATCACCATCATAGCCAATAATTATACCCAGGATTACCTGCCAAAACAAGTAAGCGAGCTTACCGAATGGTACCTCTTATTGACTTATTGACGGTTACAACTCGGTTGCGATATGCTGAATAGACTATCCTGCAGATACTCGCTTGCCGCGGCAGCCTATCCCTGTCATTACTTGTTGCCATTCGTCCCAACCATCGGGTCGTGTGCAGCGGGCCTGTACCGGCTCTATAACTTGTTGTCAGGTTTGTCACCAGGAGGCCGCACACCATGTTCCCCTTCCAATTCTATCTGTCAGGCTTGCTTCGCCGTTTAACCAGATTGCTGTGCTTTGCTGCGCTGCCCAGCTTGGTGGCGCTGGTCGCCGGCGACACAGCCACCGCCAAGGATCCCCGCTACACCAACCCGCTCCCCGTCACCACGCCTGCGGGGGCGACAGTGGAGAGCTGCGCCGACCCGGCGATCATCCATGCAGGGCCAAGCGGTGAAAATGCCTGGTATCTCTACTGCACGACCGACCCCCTCAGCGGTGATGACCGCGACGCCAGCGGCAACCTTATCTTTCACCTCATTCCCATCTTTCGCTCCACTGACCTCGTCCATTGGAGCTATGTCGGCGACGCCTTTGCGGAGAGGCCCGATTGGGTTGCCGATACCGCCGGGCTGTGGGCGCCGGATATCCAGTACTTCAACGGCCAATATTACCTCTATTTTGCAGCCTCTGATACCAAAGCAGGCGGCAGCGCCATTGGCGTCGCCACCAGCCCCTCGCCGACCGGCCCCTGGACTGAGAAGGGAGCGCCCGTAGTCGAGCCTCATACTGCGCCTTGTTGCCCCGGTGCGCCGCGTTGGACCTTCGACCCATCTATTATTGCCGATGACGAGGGGCAACGCTATATCTACTACGGCAGCTACTTCGGCGGCATCTCGGCCCGTGAACTGTCAGCGGACGGGCTGACCAGCGACCCCACCAGCCAGACGCAGATCGCCATCCCCAACCGCTATGAGGGCGCTTATGTGATCAAACGCAATGGCTATTACTACCTCTTCGTCTCGGCCACCGACTGCTGCCGCGGCCCCCTCACGGGCTACAGCGTCTTCGTGGGTCGCTCCACAAGTCCTCTTGGCCCCTTTGTGGACCGTGACGGCATCTCGCTGCTGG